>CAIOXF010000295.1 GCA_903862155.1 uncultured cyanobacterium
GCGGCGGTGGCCGAAGCCCTGGAGCGTCGGCGCCAGAGCACCGGTGGGCCGTGCGAGCTGCAGGTGGATGCCAATGGCGGTTGGAGCGTGGAGGGCACCCGGGCGATGGCGCCGGATCTGGAGCGCGCCGGGGTGGTGCTGCTGGAGCAGCCCCTGGCGCCGCTAGCGGATCCGGAGGCCGACACAGCTGGTTTTGCGGCGCTGGATCTGGATTGCCCGCTGCCGCTGGTGGCCGATGAGAGCTGCTGGGACCTGGCCGATCTGGTGCGCCTGGCCCCCTATGTGGACGGGATCAACATCAAGTTGCTCAAGAGCGGCGGCCTTGCTGAAGCCCTGCTCATGGCGCGCATGGCGCGGCGGTTGGGGCTTGGGGTGATGGTGGGTTGCTACTCGGATGGGGCGCTGTTGAACGGGGCGGCGGCCCAGTTGTTGCCGCTGGTGCGCTGGCCTGATCTCGACAGCCACCTGAACCTGGTGGACGATCCCTTCACCGGGCTTGCCATCCGGGGCGACGTGTTGGTGCCCTCTCCTGTCCCTGGCCTGGGTATCGAGGCTCCGCTCGATTGGCTGGGCGTGGAAACGGAGGTGACACCGTGATCGGGCCGCTCGGGGCGGAGCAGCCGATCGTGCTGTTGCTGCATGGTGGCCTCACGGATCTGGGCGGCAAGACCGGCCTGGCGATGTTGCGCTACCGGCAGGGGCCGATCGTGGCGGTGGTGGACCCTGGCCACGCGGGCGCTTCGCTGGAGGCCACCACAGGCATTGCGCGGGACGTGCCCGTGGTGGGCTCGCTGCAGGAGGCGTTGCCGCTCGGTCCCCAGGTGGCGGTGGTGGGTCTGGCGCCATCCGGCGGACGCCTGCCCGATCCGGTGCGGGCCGATGTGGCGGCGGCGCTGGCGGCTGGGCTGAGCGTGGCCAGCGGTTTGCACAGCCGCATTGGCGACGACCCCGAGCTGGCGGCCTTGCGCCATCCCAAGGCCTGGATCTGGGATTTGCGGGTGGAACCAGCCGGCCTGTCGGTGGCCTCAGCTCGGGTTGCCGCCTTGCCCTGCCGGCGCTTGTTGGCCGTGGGCAGCGACATGGCGGTGGGAAAGATGAGCGCTTGCCTGGAGCTGGAGCGCGAGGCCCAACGCCGCGGCATCCCGGCTCGCTTCGTGGGCACGGGGCAGGCAGGAATCCTGATCAGCGGCAGCGGCGTGGCCCTTGATGCGGTGCGGGTGGATTACGCCGCAGGCGCTGTGGAGGCGGCTGTGCTGGCGGCGGGTGCAGATCTGGGCCCAGAGGGCTGGGTGCTGGTGGAGGGCCAGGGTTCCCTGTGCCATCCCGGCTCCACCGCCACCCTCCCGCTGATCCGCGGCAGCCAGCCCACCGATCTGCTGTTGGTGCACCGCGCCGGCCAGCGCCACACCAAGGGGTTGCCAGATCTGGCTTTGCCGCCCCTCCCCGAGCTGATCGCCGCCTGCGAAGCCCTATCCGCCCTGGCCCGCCCCGACGGCCATCGCCCTCGGGTGCGCGCTGTGGCCCTCAATACGGCCCAACTGAGCTCCGCCGAAGCCCAAAGCGCCCTCGCTGCAACCGCCGAACTCACCGGCCTGCCGTGCACAGACCCGGTGCGCTTCGGCGCTGGCCCGTTGATCGATGCCCTTCAGCCGAGGGTGAAAGCGGCAGGCAGCGACGGCAGGCCTTAACGCTGCCTGCCGCTTTCACCCTCGGCTAGGGCTCGGGCTGGTCTCTCCCAACCATCACCCACAAAACGTTGTCGCGCCAGGTGATGCCCCCTGACGACTTAAGGCCAAAGGCCGTGTCGTCAGGGGGCATCACCTGGTGGTGACCAACAAAAAGGGCGAGCGAGGGGACTCGAACCCCCGAATGGCGGCGCCACAAGCCGCTGCCTTAACCACGTGGCGACGCCCGCCGTGATCGATGCCAATGTACCAACCAATCCTGCGCTCCCTCCCGCGCACCTATGGCTCCCTCCTGGATTCCCTGCACCGTGCTGGCCGTGGCGGCAGGTGCTGGAGGGCTGGCCATCACCAATCCGGGCCCCGACGACTTTCGGGAGTTCGCCGGTCAGCGGCTGGTGGACACGATCACGCAGGAGATCTGCGTGGAAAACACCCTGCCGATGGCCCTGCGATTGATGCTGCAGAGCTGCCCCGACCTGGTGGCTTCCCAGCAGGAGGTGCTGGGGCGCATTGCGCTGGAGCACAGCAACCGCACCAACCTCGGCCTGGCCAGCCTGTATCGCACCGAACTGGGTGGCCAGCAGCTGCTGCCGGATCTGCGGATTCCGCGCTATGAGGCGCTCACCCTGGCCGGCGCCGGCCAGTTTGTGGTGGTGAACACCAAGGAAACCCAGCAGCCATGACTGCGGCGGCCAGCGGCCTGCTGAAGGCCCGGGTTCCCCGATCGCTGTTGGATCCCCAGGTGGCGGCCTGGCCCATTCCCAACGCCGATGGGCTGTTGGCGGTGCAGCTGCACTGGTCCGACGGGCACATCACTCGGGTGGAGCCTCTGGAGGACGCCCATGCCGCTGGTCCCCTGCCCCTGGCGCTCACCCCGATGGTGGAGCCCCACGCCCACCTGGATAAGGCCTTCACCGCCGCTGCATTCCCCAACCGCGCGGGCACGATGCATGCGGCGCTGGCGGCCAACCGCCGCGAATTCGCCGAACGCACTGCCGAGCAGGTGCTGGAGCGGGCGGAGCGGGCCTTGGAGCTGGCCTGGCGCCACGGGGTGCGAGCGATCCGCAGCCATATCGATGGGGTGGGATCGGCCGCCCGTCCCAGCTGGGAAGCCCTGCGCCAGCTGCAGCAGCGCTGGAGCGGGCGGGTGGAGCTGCAGCTGGTGCTGCTCGCGCCGCTGGGGCACTGGGATACCCCCGAGGGCCAGCACCAGGCCCATGAGCTGGCAGCGGTGGGCACGTTGCTCGGGGGTGTGCTCGGGCCGCCTTATCGCGTGAATGCCGAGGCGTCCCGGTTGTTGCTGCAGCTTCTGCGGCTGGCGGAGCGGGTGGGTGCCGGAGTTGATTTGCACGTGGATGAGAGCGATCGGCAGCCCGGCCGCGGCGTGGGCCTGGTGGCGCACACGGTGCTGGAGCAGCGTCTGGCGGTGCCGATCACCTGCAGCCACGCCAGCAGCCTGGGGCTGTTGCAGGGGCGCCGGTTGGCCCGGCTGTCGGAGCAGATGGCTGCTGCCGAACTCACGGTGGTGGCCCTGCCCAGCACCAACCTCTGGCTGCTGGGCCGCCGGCCCGAGGGCACGCCGATGCTGCGCCCGATGGCGCCGGTGACGGCGCTGCAGCAGGCCGGCGTCACCGTGGCGGTGGGTGGCGACAACGTGCAGGACCCCTGGTTCCCCGGCGGCGACTTCGATCCGCTGGCGGTGCTCGGATTGGCGGCGGTGGCCTTCCATCTGGTGCCCTGGGAACGCCAGGGCCTGGCCCCCTTCACCACCGCCGCCGCGCGGCTGTTGGGCCTGGCCTGGGATGGGGTGCTGCGTCCCGGTGCGCCGGCCGATCTCTTGGTGCTGGGGGTGGCCGATTGGAACGGGCTGCTCACCCGGCCGCCCCAGCGGCGGGTGCTGCGCCAGGGTGCCTGGCTCGAGCCCCCCGCTTGCCAATCCCCCTCCGCGCTGCTCGCCCCCTGCCGATGACGTTCCCCTTGCCCCAGCGCCCCACGCTCGAGCAGATCCGTGCTTTGGCGGCCGAACTAGCGTCTGCTGAGTCTGGCCTGGAGCTGCTGGGCCCCCTGGGGCCCGGCAGTGCGCCGGCCCTGGCGGCGGAGCTGCAGCGCCTCTCCCGCGACTACTTCGACTACTCGCCCGTGCTGGTGCCCCTGCTGGAGGGCCGGCGGGCCGATTTGGTGGTGAAGGCAGCGTCGGTGGAGCAGGTGGTGCTAGTGGCCGGCGCCTGCGCTCGGCACGGTGTGCCGCTCACGCTGCGGGGCGCGGGTACCGGCAACTACGGCCAATGCGTGCCCATGGAGGGCGGGGTGGTGCTGGATCTCACCGGCCTGAACCGGCTGCGCCACTTCGATCCCGCCACTGGGGTGGTGGAGGTGGAGGCGGGTTGCGGCATGGCGGCGCTGGATCAGCAGCTCGCCCCCCACGGCCGCGCCCAGCGGCTGGCGCCCAGCACCTATCGCACAGCCACGGTGGGCGGCTTCATCGCCGGCGGTTCTGGTGGCATCGGCTCGCTGCGCTGGGGCTTTCTGCGGGATCCCGGCAATCTCCTGGGCCTGGAGGTGGTCACTGTGGAGCTCTCGCCCCGGGTGCTGCGGCTCGATGCCGCTGCCAGCCAGCCGCTGAACCACGCCTACGGCACCAACGGCATCCTCACCGTCCTGCGTCTGCCCACTTGCGAAGCGGTGGCCTGGCAGCAGCTGGTGGTGGGATTTGCCCAGTGGGAGCAGGCCCTGGCGGCGGCCCGGTTGCTGGAGGCTTCAGCGCTGGAGCTCAATGCCCTCTGCCTGCTGGAGGCGCCGATCACCGCCCGGATGCCCTGGCCAGCCGATTGCCCGGAGCCCCAGGGCGAGCATCGGGTGTTGCTGCTGGCCGCACCGGCAGCCCTGGAGGTGTTGCCGGGCTGGCTGGAGGCCCGGGGCGGCCACCTGCTCTGGCAGGCACCCCAGGGCCTGAGCCGGGGCCTGCCGCTGCGGGAATTCACCTGGAACCACACCACCCTGCACTGGCGCAGCCACCACCCCGACTGGACCTATCTGCAGATGCTCCTGCCCCAGCCGGAGGAGCCTTGCCTGGCGGCGCTGCGCGAGCGCTGGGGCTCCGATCTGCTGTGGCATCTGGAGGGGGTGCGCCATCAGGGGGCGCCGCGGCTGGCCTGCTTGCCGCTGGTGCGCTGGCAGGGGCCGGAGCGGCTGGCCGAGTTGATCGCCCACTGCCGTGAGCTGGGGGCGTTCATCTTCAATCCCCACGTGCTCACCGTGGAAGACGGGGGCTTGGGGGTGGTGGATGCCGACCAGGTGGCCGCAAAGGCGGCCCACGACCCGGCGGGGCTGCTCAACCCCGGCAAGCTCCGGGGCTGGTTGGGCTAGCCGCAGCCCAGGGAGTCGCGGGTGGCCACCCCCGTGACCGGGTTGACGCCCTCGGCGTCGCGGCAGAGCAGGCGCTGATCGGCCCGATCGATCAGGGCATCGGTGAAGTCGGCGCCCTCCACCTGGGCTCCGCTAAAGCTGCTGCCGGACGCGATCACGCCGGTGAGCAGGGCATCGCGCAGGTTTGTGTTGCTGAAGTCGGCCCGGTCCATCAGGGCGTCACTCAGATCGGCGCCGTGGAAATCCGCCTCCGGGAAAGCCCCCTGGGTGAGGATCGCGCCGTGCAGGTTGGCCCCGGCGAAGTTGGCCCGCTTGCCCACGACCCCCGCAAACGACGTATTGGCCAGTTGCTGCTGGCTGAAGTCTTTATCGCTCTGGTTGGTGAGCGTGTAATCCACCGTGTCTTGGAACAGGGCCCGCTCGCTGAGCCCCACGCCGGTGCTGGTGTCGAGGGCCTGGGCCGGTGGAGCGGCAAGGGTGAGCACCAGGCTCAGCGCCAGGCCGAGCACCAGGGCCAGGAATCCACGGGGGGGGCGGTGCTGCATGCCAAGCCTGGGCGCTGAAACTTCAGCCTGCCAGCAGATCGCCCAGCAGATAGAGCGAACCGGCCACCATCACAGCGCCAGGTGCCGCGCTGGTGGCGGCCTCCAGAGCCGCCGTGAGATCCTCCGCTTCCTCCAGCTGGCCGGCCAGGCCAGGCCGGGCTTCCAGCAGGGCCGCCCGGCTCCAGCTGGTGTGCTCCGGCACTGGCACCAGCCAGGCCCGATCGCCCGGGGCCAGCAGCACCTCCAGCATCTCGGCCGCCTGCTTGTTCGCGAGAATCCCGATCACCCAGTGGCGGGGGCCTGGATCGCGATCCAGCTCTGCCCGCAGCTTCAGGCAGGCCGGCAGGTTGTGGGCCCCATCCAGCAGCAGGGGTTGGCCGCGCCACTGGTAAGGCTGGAGCCGCCCCGGCCAGCGGGCCGCCGCCAGCCCTTCGCGGATTGCTGTGGGGCTGATCGGCCAACCCCGGGCCGCCAGGGCCTCCAGCAGCGCCAGGGCCACGGCCCCATTGCTGTGTTGCACCGCGCCGGCCAGCCCCAGCTGCCAGGCACCCGGATTGAGGGGCTCCAGCCAGTGGAGCTCGGCGCCGCAACGCTGGGCCTGGGCCTCCAGCACCGCCGCTACCTCCGGGCTCTGGGGCGCGCTGAAGGCGGTGCAGCCCGGCTCCAGCACCCCCGCTTTCTCGGCGGCGATGGCCGCGGCCGTGGGGCCGAGCACTTCGGCATGGTCGAGGCCGATCGAGGCAAAGCCGATCAGCTCCCGGTTGGGGTGGCACGTGGTGGCATCCAGCCGGCCTCCCAGGCCCACCTCCAACACCGCCAGCTCCACGCCGGCTTCGGCAAGGGCCACGAAGGCCGCGGCGGTGATCAGTTCGAACGGGGTGAGATCGAACTGGAGCCCGAGGGGCTGCAGGGTCTCCAGGATCCGGCGCAGCTCTGGCGCCGCGATCGGCGTTGCGTCGATCCGGATCCGTTCCGTCCAGCTCACCAGGTGGGGTGAGGTGTAGAGCCCGCAGCGGATGCCGGCCGCCTTGAGCCCTGCCTCCACGAAGGTGCAGATCGATCCTTTGCCGTTGGTGCCCGCCACCTGCACGGCCCGGAACTGCCGCTCGGGATGGCCCAGCTCAGCGAGTGCCGCCTTCAGGCGATCCAGCCCTAGGTCGACTCCCCGGCGGCTGAACGGGGCGATCAGATCGTCGAACGAATCCAGGGTGCTCAGGCCAGGGTGATGAGCGCCCGCTCCAGCCGTTTCACGGCTTCGCGGATGTGGCGGGGCTTGATTGTGAGCGGCGGCACGAAGCGCACCACCTGGGTGCCGGCCGGCACCAGCAGCAGACCCTCAGCCAGGGCCGCCTTCACCACCTCAGGAGCGCTGGGGGCCTCCGGCCGCAGCACCAGCCCCTGCAGCAAACCCCAGCCCCTGCTGCCTTCCAGAAGGCCCGGATGGCGGCTCACCAATTTGGCCAGCTCCTCTTGGAGCAGCACGCCCATGGCGCGCACATGCTTCAGCAGCTGGCGGCGTTCAATTTCAGCCAGCACGGTGAGGCCGGCGCGGCAGGCGAAGGGGTTGCCGCCGAAGGTGCTGGCGTGCTCGCCGGGGCGGAAGTGATCCACCGCCTGCTTCACTGCCAGGGCGCCGATGGGGATGCCGCCGCCTAGGCCCTTGGCGAGGGTGATGGCGTCGGGCTCGATGCCCAGGTGCTCGTAGCCCCAGAGATCGCCGCTGCGTCCTACGCCGATCTGCACCTCATCGAAGACCAGCAGGATGTGCTTCTCATCGCACAGCTCGCGCACGCGGCGGAAGAAGGCCGGATCCCCGGGGATCACGCCCCCTTCGCCCTGCAAGGGTTCTACCAGCACGGCCGCCACGGCCGGACCGTTGGCCTCGCACTGGTTCAGCAGGGCTTCGAAGGCAGCGGTGTCGTTGTAGGGGAAGTAGCGGAAGCCCTGCACCATCGGCTCGAAGCCCTGGTGGTATTTGGGCTGGCCGGTGGCCGTCACGGCCGCCAGGGTGCGGCCGTGGAAGCTGGCCTGGGCCGTGAGGATCAGGGGCTGCTCGATGCCCCGCACCACATGGCCGTGCTTGCGGGCGAGTTTGATTGCGGCCTCGTTGGCCTCGGCGCCGGAGTTGCAGAAAAACACCCGGTCGAGGCAGCTGCGGTTGGTGATTGCCGCCGCCAGCTGCTCCTGCTCCGGGATCCGGTACAGGTTGGATACGTGTTGGAGTTTGCCCAGCTGGTGGCTCAGGGCACGCTTGAGGCGACCGTTGCTGTGGCCCAGAGTGCAGACGGCGATGCCGGCCACACAGTCGAGATAGCGCTTGCCGGCGCTATCCCAAACCCAGACACCCCGGCCCCGCTCCAGCTCCACGGGGAAGCGGGCGTAGGTGTCCATGACGGGGGAGATGGGAGCGGTGGGACTCGAACCCACATGCCCAAGGGCGCTCGATTTTGAGTCGAGTCCGTCTACCAATTCCGGCACGCTCCCGCAGCTAGGAGCTTACGCGGCTTGCAGAAGCTGGGAGTTAGCTGAAACGCGCTGCAGGCGAGCTCCCACCGAAGCGAGCTTGGCTTCGAGGTTGGCGTAGCCCCGATCGAGGTATTCCAGTCCACGGACGGTGGTGATGCCCTCGGCGGCCAGCCCTGCCAGCACCATCGCGGCAGAAGCCCGCAGATCGGTGCCCTGCACCGGAGCGCCGCTCAGCCGGCTCACCCCCTCAATGAAGGCGGTGTTGCCCTGGAGTCGGATCGCGGCGCCCATCCGCTGCAGCTCAGCCACGTGCTGCATCCGGTTTTCGAAGATGTTCTCGGTGATCACGCTGGTGCCCTGGGCCGTGGCCAGCAGGCTCATGAAGGGCGCCTGGAGATCGGTGGGGAAGCCGGGGAAGGGCTGGGTGCGCAGATCGACGGCCTGGATGTCCCGGGCTTCGATGATGGTGCCGATCCCGTCGTGCTCGAGCCGGCATCCCGCCTCCTCGAGCTTGGTGAGCACGGCCCCGAGGTGCTCGGGGATCAGGGGGGCTACCCGAAGCTCTGAGCGGGTGATTGCAGCGGCCAGCAGGAAGGTGCCCGCTTCGATCCGATCGGGGATCACGGTGTAGTCGGCGCCATGGAGGCGATCCACCCCCACAACCGTGATGGTGGGAGTGCCGGCCCCTCGGATCCGGGCCCCCATGGCGATCAGAAGACCCGCCAGATCCACCACTTCCGGTTCCAGGGCAGCGTTCTCGATCACCGTCTCGCCATCGGCGAGGGCGGCAGCCATCATCAAGGTTTCGGTGGCGCCCACGCTGGGGCAGTCGAGGTGGATACGGCCACCCTTGAGCCGATGGCTGCGGCCCGGCACCACCGCCTGCACCACCCCGTGCTCGATGGTCACCTGGGCGCCCATGGCCTTGAGGCCGCGCACGTGTTCCACCACCGGTCGGCTGCCGATCTGGCAGCCCCCGGGCATCGGCACCTTCGCCATGCCGGTGCGTGCCAGCAGGGGACCGATGCAGAAGAAGCTTGCCCGCAGGCTGTTCACCAACTCATAAGGAGCGGTGGAATTGTTGATGTGATCGCCGTCGAGCTCCAGGCAGTCGCCCTTGCGGACGACGCGGCCGCCGAGGCTGGCCAACATCTCCCCCATCGCCGTGATGTCGGTAAGGGGCGGCACGTTGCGCAGCCGGATCTGGTCGCGGGTGAGCAGGCAGGCCGCCATCAGCACGAGGGCCGAGTTCTTGGCGCCGCTCACCCCCAGCTCGCCTCTGAGGCTGCGGCCGCCGGCGATCTCCAGTATGGGATTGAGAAGTGTCTGAGACGGGACGGCAGTCAGGGTCATTAGTGGCTGTCCTCCCGCTTGCGACAGAATCTTGACAACAAAAGTTGAGACCGTCTAGACGGCCGCACACCGAACTGTCTCGAGGTCGAGGGCAGCGCCCTGTGTCGTAAGGTTTGGGGGTCGCTCACGCGGCAGCCACGCGGATGTGGCGGAATTGGTAGACGCGCTAGTTTCAGGTACTAGTGGCAGCAATGTCGTGGGAGTTCAAGTCTCCCCATCCGCATCAAGCACATGATTATTCTTAAGATTACCAACGCCCCTGAAGTCGTCGCTTCGAAACTGGGCAAGTTTCTTGAGAGTCTCACCCCTGATCTCCTTGACCAGGCGGCCGTTGAAAACGAGTTGATCAAGCAGCTGGTGATCAACCTCAAGGCTGAAGGCGTGAAAGGCGAACTCGCCGCGGTGGCGGGACTCGACCTCAATGACGGCAAGGTTGAAGTGCATGAGGGCCTGAAGGTGCGCAAGCACCAGCAGTTCTGAGCTCCGTGACCGCAGCTGCCGAGCTGATCACCAGCCGGCGCAATCCTCTGGTGAAGCGGATGCGGGGGCTTCACAGTGCCAAAGGCCGGCGTGAAGCAGGCTTGTTGCTGCTCGAGGGCACCCACCTGTTGCAGGAGGTGCTGCGGCTTGGCATGCAGCCCGTGGAGCTGTTGGCCACCGAAGCCTGGTGTGAACGCCATGTTCCCTTGGTGCAGGCACTGCCTGTTGGCTGCCGGGTGGTGCCGGTGAGTGCTGAGGTGCTCGATGCCGTGGCCACCACCGATCACCCCGATGGGGTGGTGCTCACCCTCGAGCCCCCGGCTCTGGCCCAGGGCCCGGCATCATTTGTTTTGGCGCTCGATCGCCTGCAAGACCCCGGCAATCTCGGCACCCTGATGCGAACCGCCCTGGCGGCCGGTGTGGAGGCCCTCTGGCTCGCGGATGGGGCTGATCCGCTCCAGCCCAAGGTGCTCCGGGCTTCCTCCGGGGCAGCCCTGGCCCTGCCGCTGCTGCGCGGCGATGCCAGGGAGCTGGCGTGCCGTCTGCAGGAGCAGGAAGCGGCTGGCTTCCAGATCGTGGCGGCCGTGGTGGCCGATGCCGCCGATGGGCAGGGCCGGCTGCCCATCCCCTATTGGCAGCTCGACTGGACGCGTCCCACCGTGTTGCTGCTGGGCAACGAGGGTGCCGGCCTCTCACCGGAGCTGCAAGCCCTGGCCACCTGCCGCGTCACCATTCCCCACAGTGCTGCTGTGGAGTCGCTCAACGTGGCGGTGGCGGCGGCCCCCCTGCTGCTCGAGCGCTGGCGCCAGGGGCTGGCGGAGGTAGGAGAGCCTGCGGCAGGACAGCCAGCAGCCCCATAAAAGGAGAGAATGCCCGCCAACTGTGCAGCGGCCCGGTGAGCGACGCCCCCTCGAACGCCAGCTTCGACTTTGACGTGATCGTGATCGGGGCGGGCTACGGCGGCTTCGATGCCGCCAAACACGCCGCGGAGCATGGCCTCAAGGTGGCGATCGTGGAGAGCCGCGACATGGGAGGCACCTGCGTGAACCGCGGCTGTGTGCCCTCCAAGGCGTTGCTTGCTGCCAGCGGCCGCGTGCGCGAACTGGCCGATGCCGAGCACCTGGCCGGCTTCGGGATTCATGCCGCACCGGTGCGCTTCGAGCGCCAGAAGATCGCCGATCACGCCAATCAGCTCGTTGCCACGATTCGCGCCAACCTCACCAAGACCCTGGAGCGCGTGGGCACCACGATTCTGCGGGGCAAGGGCCGGCTTGCTGGACCCCAGCAGGTGACGGTGCGCGAGAGCGGCAGCGGTGTGGAGCGCACCTATCGCGCCAAGGACGTGATCATCGCCACCGGCTCCGATCCGTTCGTGCCGCCCGGCATCGAAACTGATGGCCGCACGGTGTTCACCAGCGACGAGGCGGTGAGCCTGGAGTGGCTGCCCCGCTGGATCGCGATCATCGGCAGCGGCTACATCGGCCTGGAGTTCGCTGATGTGTACACGGCCCTGGGCTGTGAAGTCACCATGATCGAGGCCCTGGATCGGGTGATGCCCACCTTCGATCCCGACATCGCCAAGATCGCCGCCCGCAACCTGATTGACGGCCGCGACATCGATGCCCGCTCCGGCGTGCTCGCCCAGAAGGTGACGCCCGGCTGCCCGGTGACGATCGATCTGGTGGATATGAAGACCCGCGAGCCCGTGGAAACCCTGGAGGTGGACGCTGTGCTCGTGGCCACGGGTCGGGTGCCCTGCAGCAAGGAGCTGAATCTGGCCGCGATGGGGGTGGAAACCAACCGCGGTTTCATCCCCGTGGACGACCAGATGCGCGTGCTGGTGCATGGTGAGCCCGTGCCCCATCTCTGGGCGGTGGGCGATGTCACCGGCAAGATGATGCTGGCCCACACCGCTGCTGCCCAGGGCGCCGTGGCCATCGACAACATCCTCGGCCACACCCGCGAGATCGATTACCGCTCGATCCCAGCCGCCACCTTCACCCACCCCGAGATCAGCTCGGTGGGCCTGAGCGAAGCCGATGCCAAGGCCCTGGCGGAGAAGGAGGGCTTCGAGCTCGGATCGGTGCGGAGTTATTTCAAGGCCAACTCCAAGGCCCTGGCCGAACTGGAGAGCGACGGCCTGATGAAGCTGCTGTTCAACAAGAGCACCGGAGAAGTGCTTGGCGCCCATATCTATGGCCTGCACGCGGCGGATCTGATCCAGGAGATCGGCAACGCCGTGGCCCGCCGCCAGAGCGTGAAGCACCTGATCCATGAGGTGCACACGCACCCCACCCTCAGTGAGGTGGTGGAAGTGGCCTATAAGCAGGCCGCCCTGGCAGTGGCAGGCTGAGGCCATCCGAGCAACCCCATGGAGATCCGTCGCCGGCCGCCGAACCCTCGGGTGAAGGTGGCCCACCTCGAATACGCCATCCCCCACGGGGAGAGCGAGCCGCGCCACATCCTCGAAAAGATCGTGTGGGCGAAGGATCGCGAGGTGGCGGTGGCCCGCGAGCGGGTGAGCCTCGAACAACTCAAGCGGCAGGTGGCCGATCTACCGGCCACCCGGGATTTCGTGGCTGCGCTCAAGGCCAGTTGCCGCAAACCGGCGGTGATCGCTGAGGTGAAGAAGGCCAGCCCCAGCAAAGGGGTGATCCGGGAGGATTTCGATCCTGAGGCCATCGCCCAGGGCTACCAGGCCGGTGGCGCCAGCTGCCTGTCGGTGCTCACCGACAAGGAGTTCTTCCAGGGCGGCTTCGAGGTGCTGGTGCAGGTGCGCCAGGTGGTGGAGCTGCCCCTGCTCTGCAAGGATTTCATCCTCACGCCCTATCAGCTGTATCAGGCCCGAGCCGCCGGTGCCGACGCCGCTCTGTTGATCGCCGCGATCCTCACCGACCAGGACATGGCCTACCTGCTGAAGGTGGCCAAGAGCCTGGGCTTGGCGGTGCTGGTGGAGGTGCACGACGCCGAGGAGATGGAGCGGGTGCTCGCCCTGGAGGGTGTGAACCTGATCGGGATCAACAATCGCGACCTCACCACCTTCCACACCGACCTGGCTGTCACCGAGCAGCTGATGGTGCGTTTCGGCGACCAACTGCGGGCCAAGGGTGCTCTGCTGGTGAGCGAATCGGGCCTGTTCAGCCGCAGTGATCTCGATCGGGTGCAGAGTGCCGGCGCCGATGCTGTGCTGGTGGGCGAGTCGCTGATGCGCCAACCCGATGTGACGACGGCCCTCGAAATCCTGATCAACGGCTGATCACAAAAAAAAGCCCCGCTCCGTGTTGGTCGCGGAGCGGGGCTTTGCGCCGGGTGGGGCACCGATGCAGGTGCCCCGGGTGGAGCTCACACCTTGCGGCTGTAGAACTCGACCACCAGCAGTTCGTTGATCTCGAGCGCAACCCACTCGCGCTCGCACTTGCTGATCACCTTGGCGGTGAACTTGGCCTTGTCGAGTTCAAGGTGGGGAGGAATGTTGGCCAGACCGGGGAATGCCAGGTTGCCTTCAGCGAGCTTCTTGCTGGCCTTGCGCTCCCGCACGGCGATCACATCACCGGCCTTGCACTGGTAGCTGGGGATGTCCACCACGCGGCCGTTCACGGTGATGTGGCCGTGGTTCACGAACTGGCGGGCGCCGGGCACGGTGGGACCGAAGCCGAGGCGGAAGCAAACGTTGTCGAGGCGGTTCTCGAGCAGCTTCAGCAGGTTGGTACCCGTGGAACCTTCCTGGGCGCGCGCTTTCTTCACGTAGCGCACGAGCTGGCGCTCGGAGATGCCGTAGTTGAAGCGAAGCTTCTGCTTCTCTTCCAGACGGATGGCGTATTCGGAGCGCTTGCGACGGGCTTGGCCGTGCTGACCGGGGGGATAAGACCGCTTGGCGGACTTACGGGTGAGACCGGGAAGGTCTCCCAAGCGCCGCGTGATCCTCAGACGAGGGCCGCGGTAGCGAGACATAGATCGAGGTTGGTGAAATGGACGGGCTGGTGTGGAGCATGCTGGGGGAACCCCGTTCACATGCGCCGTGCAGCGCCAACGGTCGATCCTATCGGTTGGGCCCGAGGCGCTCTCTTTGCCCGCGGAGCCTGGGCTGGAGTCGCTGGTTGGTGATCCCGCGGCCCGGGGCGTCAGCCGTTGGGTGGCCCTGCTCTTGCTGGCCCTGATCAGCGCCTATCGCCGCTGGATCTCGCCCCTGCTGGGGCCCCGCTGCCGCTTTATTCCCAGCTGTAGTGCCTACGGGCTGGAGGCGATCAGCCGTCACGGCCCCTGGCGGGGCGGCTGGCTCACCCTGCGGCGCCTGCTGCGCTGCCACCCGTTCACCCCCTGTGGCTGCGATCCGGTGCCCGACTGAGATGACCCTGCTGCTGTTCACCCGCCAGGGCTGCTGCCTCTGCGAGGGTCTGGAGGACAAGCTGAGGGCCCTGGAGCCTGCGCCGGCCCTGGAGCTCCGCGATGTGGATGCAGATCCAGCGCTTCAGGCCCGCTATGGCCTGGAGGTGCCGGTGGTGGCCGTGCCGCTGGCAGGTGGTGGTTGGCGCGAGCTGCCGCGCATCCCGCCGCGCCTGAGCGGAGAGGGCCTGCAGATTTGGTTGCAGAGGAACGGTTTTCCCCGTGAATCCGCCTAGAAAGGCCCCAATTCACCCGGCGGGCCCATGACCCAGCTGCTCCATCCGCTCCTGCGTCACGTGGGATTGGAGCCGGCCGAGGGATTGCCGAACGGAGTGGTGGAGCGGGTCAGCTGCGACTCACGCCGGCTCGGGCCGGGCACGTTGTTCGTGGGTCTGCCCGGCACCAGCGTGGACGGTGGCAGCTTCTGGCCGGAGGCGCTGGCCGCTGGAGCCGTGGCCGCAGTGGTGGGGCCCGAGGCGGTGAAAGCGCGTCCGCCCGCTCCCGGCGATCCGGTGCTCGTGGTGAGCGAGCCGGTGTCGCGCTGGGCCGGCCTGCTGGCGGCGGAGTTCTGGCAGCAGCCCAGCCGCCGCCTGGCCTTGATCGGTGTGACCGGCACCAACGGCAAAACCACCACCACCCACCTGATCGAGCACCTGGCGGCCACCGCGGGACGCCCGGCGGCCCTGTTCGGCACCCTGGTGAACCGCTGGCCGGGTCACAGCGTGACGGCTCAGCACACCACGGCCTTTGCCGATCTGCTGCAGGCCCAGCTGGCCCAGGCCGCGGAAGCCGGATCCCAGATCGCGGCGATGGAGGTGAGCTCCCATGCCCTCGATCAGCATCGGGTGGCCGGCTGCCGCTTCGCTGGGGCGGTGTTCACCAACCTCACCCAAGACCACCTCGACTACCACCCGTCGATGGAGGCCTACTTCGAGGCCAAGGCGTCGCTGTTTACCGATGCCTTGCTGGCGGGTGGGGCCGTGGTGAACAGCGACGATCCCTGGGGTGCCCAGTTGGCCCAGCGTTTGGCGGCCGATGGTCGCCATCCCTGCTGGCGCAGCTCCCTGGTGGGTGAGGGCGCCGAGCTGCGGGTGGCCGATCTGGAGCTGGCTTCCGATGGCATGGCCGGCACGTTGATCACCCCCGTGGGAGAGGGGCGTTTCCGCTCGCCTCTGGTGGGGCGCTTCAACCTGATGAATCTGCTGCAGGCGGTGGGCGTGCTGGCCCAGCAGGGGGTGCCGTTGCCGCTGCTGCTGCAGGGGCTTGCCAGCTTCCGCGGCGTGCCTGGCCGCATGGA
The DNA here is from genome assembly GCA_903862155.1 of uncultured cyanobacterium. Lineage (GTDB taxonomy): Bacteria > Cyanobacteriota > Cyanobacteriia > PCC-6307 > Cyanobiaceae > UBA5018. Next base: position 15,576 of record CAIOXF010000295.1, read on the forward strand.
GCGGGTGAGTGTGGGCAGCCGGGCCGATCTGCCGGCGGTGCTGGTGGACTATGCCCACACCCCAGACGGCTTGGAGAACGCGCTGGCGGCGGCCCGACCCTTCACCAAGGGGCGCCTGATCTGCGTGTTCGGTTGTGGCGGCGATCGCGATCGCACCAAGCGTCCCCAAATGGGGGGGATCGCCGCGCGCCTGGCTGATCAGGTGGTGGTGACATCCGACAACCCCCGCACCGAGGATCCGCAGCAGATCCTGAAGGATGTGGTGGCTGGGATTCCCCAGGGGGCTCCCCTGATGGTGGAGGCCGACCGTGCTGCCGCCATTGCCGAAACCATCGAGGCCGCCCGGCCCGACGATCTGGTGCTGATCGCCGGCAAGGGCCACGAGGACTATCAGATCCTCGGCACCACCAAGATCCACTTCGACGATCGCGAAGAAGCCGAAAAGGCCTTGCGGGCCCGCCTGGTCAAGGGCTGAGCGCAGCGGCGCAACGGGCCTGCTGCAGGTGACAAAACGCGCAGGAGTTGGCTGTTCAGCCAGCGCTTTGGCGCCTTTAACCGCAGTTCATTGCGATGCGTGGTTAACAGCTGAACCCATGCCTACGTTGCGCCCGCCTGATGATTGATTAATGGCGCAAGCTGTTCCTATGCCGAAGAAGTTCCTGGCGGAGCTGTTCGGCACCTTCTGGCTCGTGCTCGGCGGTTGCGGCAGTGCCGCCATCGCTGCCAACTTCCCCTATCTGCTCGGTTCCGACATTGCTCCGGGCAACCCTTTTGGCCTGGGCTTCCTGGGTGTGTCGCTGGCCTTCGGCCTCACGGTGGTGACGATGGCCTATGCCATCGGCCACATTTCCGGTTGCCACCTCAACCCCGCGGTGAGCTTCGGCCTGTGGGCCAGCGGCCGCTTCAAGGGTTCTGAGCTGCTCCCCTACATCGTGGCCCAGGTGATTGGCGGCGTGCTGGCCGGTGGCTTCATCAAGCTCGTGGTGGCCGGTGGCCCGGCCTTCGCGGCCGTCATGAGCGGCAGCAACCCCCTGGCCACCAATGGCTGGGGTGCCCATTCCCCCGGCGGCTATGGCTTTTGGGCAGCCCTGACCGTGGAGCTGGTGCTCACCTTCTTCTTCCTGCTGGTGATCATCGGCGCCACCGACAAGCTGGCTCCCGCCGGTTTTGCCGGCGCGGCCATCGGCCTCACCCTGGCCCTGATCCACATGATCAGCATTCCCGTCACCAACACCTCGGTGAATCCGGCCCGCAGCACCGGTGTGGCCCTGTGGGTGGGTGGCGATGCGGTGGCCCAGCTCTGGCTGTTCTGGCTGGCCCCGATCGTGGGGGCCCTGATCGCTGGCTGGGTGTACCGCAACGTGTGGGAAAAGGCTGACGCCTGATCCCCGCCAGTTCAGTGGAGGAGGCCCTTCAGGGCCTCCAGCAACTGTTCAATCTCCACTGCCGTGGTGGTGATGTGGGTACAGGCCCGCACGCAATGGGGATCGTCGAGGGTGCGCAGCCAGATCCCCTGCTTTCCCAGGGCCTGCACCACGGCCTCCGGTGCCCCAGCGTTCGGCGAGCCTTCCACCGTGAAGCTCACCAGCCCCGCTGGTGGCGGGACCTGCAGCAACGCGGCGACCCCTGGGATGGCCTGCAATCCCTCCCACACCTTTTGGCTCGCTCCACGAATGCGTGCCAGCCGTTCCTGGGCACTGCCTTCGGCTTCCAGCAACTGCAACGACTGGCTGAGTCCCGCCATCAGTGGGATGCAGGAGGTGGCTACCTCAAAGCGGCGGGCATCGGCGTGAAAGCCGCTGCCGGCGCTGCCCTCATGGCTGAGGCTGCGCCAGCCGATCAGGGTGGGCTGGCTTTGCTGCAGCAGCCGGTCTGAGAGGGCTACGGCCCCGAGGCCCTCCGGGCCGCAGCACCATTTGTGGCCGGTGCAGGCATAGATGTCGGCGGCCGCGGCGGCATTCGCAGCCCCCGCTTCAGCCAGCGGCAGGCTGCCCAGGCTCTGGGCCCCATCCACCAGCAGCCAGGGATGATTGGGGTGCTGCTCGAGCTCGGCGGCCACGGCTGCGATCGGCATCACCTGGCCGCTGTTCCAGAGCAGATGGGAGAGCACCACCAGCCGGGTGCGGGGTGTGAGGGCTTGCGCCAGCCGCTCCAGCACCGCCGCATCGGTGGCGCTCTGGCTGCCGCGCAGATCCTTCACCGGCAGCATCGCCAGGCCCAGCCCTTCGCGGCGGGCCAGTTCCTGGCAGGCGGCTACCACCCCCGGGTGCTCACAGTCGCTGAGCAGCAGCTCATCACCGCTGTGCCAGGGCAAACCCCAGAGCGGCAGCACACAGCCGCTGGTTACGTTCTCCGTGAAAGCCACCCGATGGGGGCCTACACCAAACCAAGCCGCC
>CAIOXF010000296.1 GCA_903862155.1 uncultured cyanobacterium
CAGTCCAGACGTCCCGATTGCAGGTCCTGCTCCATCTGCATATCCCATTCATGGGCATCAAAGGCTTCGAACCAGGCCCGGAACTCCGCCCGCTGCTCAGGGGCCAGCTGCTCGACGGCAGCTTCGATGGCTTGCACGGTGATCATTCCAGGAGGTTAGAGCGCCTTGCCGGAAAAAATTCGCTACTCGGCAACAGGGGATGGCAGCGCCGCGATGGGCTGCCGATCCCACTGACAGCCGAGATGGGTCATGGCCACTGCTTCCGCAACCCCCAGCACCAGCACCACCCGCAGCGGGGGTGATGGCAACGACTTGCTGGCCCTCCGCGACCCGGAGGCCAGCGAGCAGGACAGCACTCAGGCCGAGCACAGCACTGGCTCGGATGCTGCAACCACTGCCAATGAACCCACCCAGGGATCCGGCGGCGATGGCCCCAGTGGGGCTGGCCCCAATGGGGCTGGCCTCAGCGAAGCCCTCAAGGCCGAGCGCCGCCGCAACAACAACCTCGAAAAGGAACTGCGGGGGCTGCGGCAGCAGCTGACCCGTTTCTCGGAGATCAACCCCGAGGAGTACGCCCGGCTGCAGGAGGCTGAACGCCAGAAGCAGCACCTCGAGCAGCAGCTGGAGCTGCGAGAGCGCCAGATGGAGGAGGCTGCTGCCAAGCGGGTGGCAGCCGTGAGTGCGGAACGCGATGCCGCCCATGAGCGGGTGCAGGAGCTGCGCAAGGAGCGGCTGCTGGAGCGGGCCTTCTCAGAAGCGGAAGGGCGCACCGGCGGCGATGGGCGCGGCACCTTCTTCCAGGTGTTCCGCTCGATGCTCTGGGACTGCTTCCGGCTTGGCAGCAGCAAGGACGGAAGCGATGCTCTCGAACCGTTGGACGCTCAGGGCCAGCCACTGCTGGGTGATGACGGCCGGCCGATGACCACGGCTGACTACCTCGATCAGCTGCGAATCCACCCTGTCTATGGCTTTCTGTTCCAGCAGCGTGGCGCCATGGGCACGGGCGCTTTGCCCGCGGGCAGTGCAGCCGGCAGCCTCGGCGCCAGCGGTTTTGGGGAGGTGATCAATCCACAGGCGATGAGCGCCAGCGAGCTCTACCGGGCCGGCTTTGCCCTCAATGGCCGCAGCCCGCGCAGCTGAGCGTCATGACGCGCTGGCACTACTACCTGGCCTTCTGGAGCCGCCGCTCCACTGCCACCGTGGTGCCGGCGCTGAATCGCAGCCAGGCCAGGGATCGTGCTCAGGCCAGGCAGAAAGCCGGCTACGGCAGCTTGGTGGCGATCCAGCAAGCCAATGAGGCCGACCGCCGCCTGATCCGACAGGGCGTTTGGGTGCGGCGGCGCCGCAATGGCAGCAGCCCCCAGTTCGGCTCAGCTCCCGCTCGTGCTGCAGCGCGCAGGCAACGGAGCCGCTACCGGCCCTGGCTTTGAAATCAGCCACCGATTTGGCAACGAGCTGGAAAAGGGCAGAAAGGCCCGGCAGCGCCGGGCCACAAGGCCGCCGCCTCAGAGCACCGAGACGGTGCCGAGGCGCTTGGCGGCCAGCTTGCGGGCCAGCTGATGGGCCAGCTCAGCCGGCAGGAAGCGCGGCTTCTTCACGGGCTTGCC
>CAIOXF010000297.1 GCA_903862155.1 uncultured cyanobacterium
ACCGCTTCGGCATCAGCCACCAACTGGGCGTGGGCCTCGGTGGATTTCTCGGGATGTACGAACCAGTACAGCTCCACCTTGTTGAACTGGTGCAGGCGGATCAGGCCGCGGGTGTCGCGGCCGTAGCTGCCTGCTTCACGGCGGAAGCAGGGCGTGTAGGCCACGTAGCGCAGCGGTAGTTGCTCGGCCGGAATCACCTCATCGCGATGGAAGGAGGTGATTGGCACCTCGGCGGTGGGGGTGAGCCAGAGGTCGTCGTCCGCACAGCGGAAGCTTTCTTCGGCGAACTTCGGCAGCTGGCCAGATCCCGTGAGGCTGGCACTGTTCACGAGGATCGGCGGCAGCACTTCCCGGTAGCCCTTGCCGGTGTGCAGATCGAGCATGAAGTTGATCAAGGCCCGCTCCAGCCGAGCGCCCTGGCCGATCAGGGTGATGAAGCGGCTCTGGGCGATGCGCACGGAGCGCTCGGTTTCGAACAGCCCGAGGCGCTCACCGATCTGCCAGTGCTCTTCAAGCCCTTCGTCCACGCGGGGAGCGCCCCAGCGCTTGATCTCCACGTTGTCGGCTTCGCTGCGGCCGTTGGGGGCGAGTTCAGAGGGAAGGTTTGGCAGGGCGGCCAGTTCGCTGCGCAGCCTGGCTTCCAGGGCCTTCTCTTCTTCTTCCAGCACCGCCACCTGCTGCTTGATGCGGTTGCCTTCCACGCGCAGCTCCTGCACCTCGGCTGAATCCGGGGCAGCGCCTCCTTTGATCTTGAGGCCCACCTCCTTGCCGATGCGGTTGCCTTCGGCCTGGAGGTTGCTGCGTTTCTCCTCGAGATCACGCTCCTGTTGGGCGATCAGCTGGAGGCCGTTGAGGTCCACCTCCATGCCCCGGCGGGCCAGCTGGCTGGTGATCAGCTCCGGATTGGTGCGCAGCAGACGCTGATCGAGCACGGGGCCGCGGGGTTGGAGAGCGGGCGGCAGCCTAAAAGGCGGTGCTCAGAGCACCTGCACCACTTCAGCCACCTCGGGGATGGCTTCGCGCAGCTTGCGTTCGATTCCCATCTTGAGGGTCATGGTGCTGCTGGGGCAGGAGCCGCAGGCGCCCTGCAGGCGCACCTTCACGATCGGCCCGTCGATTTCCACCACTTCGACGTTGCCGCCGTCGGCCATCAGGTAGGGGCGCAGCTCGTCGAGGGTGCGCTCCACGTTGTCCAGGGTGAGGGCGCGGGGATCGGCGTTCTCGGTGGCTGGAGTGCTGGTTTCAGCGGTCATGGCAGGTTCGGGCGTTGGGCCGAGCTTAGGAACGGGCTGTGGGAGACCGGCCGGGCTCGTCTGGTGATGGCAAGGCCGCTCCTAGGATCAACCCACTGGAAGCGACCTGCGGGGATCTGGCTGCGCGATGACTGACGTTCCCGTCTCCCGGATCCGCAATTTCTGCATCATTGCCCACATTGATCACGGGAAATCCACCCTGGCCGACCGGTTGCTGCAGGAAACGGGCACTGTGGCGGCCAGGGATATGCAGGAGCAGTTTCTCGACAACATGGAACTGGAGCGTGAGCGCGGCATCACGATCAAGCTGCAGGCCGCGCGAATGGAATACAAGGCGGCCGACGGGGAGACCTACATCCTCAACCTGATCGATACGCCCGGCCACGTTGACTTCTCCTATGAGGTGAGTCGCTCACTTCAAGCGTGCGAAGGCGCATTGCTGGTGGTGGATGCCAGCCAGGGCGTGGAAGCTCAGACCCTGGCCAACGTGTATCTGGCACTGGAAAACGATCTGGAGATCATTCCGGTGCTCAACAAGATCGATCTTCCTGGTGCTGATCCAGATCGGATCAAGGAAGAAATCGAGGCCATCATCGGCCTGGATTGCTCCAACGCCATTCCTTGCTCCGCTAAGACGGGCCTGGGTGTGCCCGACATCCTGCAGGCGGTGGTGGATCGGGTGCCGCCACCGGCAGACACGGTGAAGGAGCCTTTGAAGGCACTGATCTTCGACTCCTATTACGACCCTTACCGGGGCGTGATCGTGTATTTCCGGGTGATGAGCGGCTCGATCAGCCGCAAAGACAAGGTGCTGCTGATGGCCAGCGGCAAAACCTATGAGCTGGATGAAGTGGGCGTGATGGCGCCCGACCAGCGCCAGGTGGATTCACTCCACGCGGGTGAGGTGGGCTATCTGGCGGCATCGATCAAGGCCGTTGCTGATGCGCGGGTGGGCGACACGATCACCCTGATGAACGAACCTGCAGCTGAACCGCTGCCGGGCTACACCGAGGCCAAGCCGATGGTGTTCTGCGGCCTGTTCCCCACGGACGCCGATCAATATCCCGACCTGCGCGAGGCCCTCGACAAGCTCCAGCTCAGCGATGCAGCGCTTAAGTATGAGCCGGAAACCAGCAGTGCCATGGGCTTTGGCTTCCGCTGCGGCTTCCTGGGCTTGTTGCACATGGAGATCGTGCAGGAACGGCTGGAGCGGGAATACAACCTTGATCTGATTGTTACTGCACCGTCGGTGATTTATCAGGTGAACATGCTGGACGGCACCACGATGATGGTGGATAACCCCGCCACATTGCCGGATCCGCAGAAGCGTGAATCGATCGAGGAGCCCTACGTAAAGCTTGAGATCTATACCCCCAACACCTACAACGGCACCTTGATGGAGCTGTGCCAGGAGCGCCGGGGTGAATTCATTGACATGAAGTACATCACCACTGATCGGGTGACGCTTCACTACGAAATGCCGCTGGCGGAGGTGGTGACCGACTTCTTTGATCAGATGAAGAGCCGCACCAAGGGCTATGCCTCGATGGAGTATCACCTGATCGGTTATCGCAAGAACGATCTCGTGCGCCTCGACGTGCTGATCAACGCCGAGAAGGCAGACCCGCTCACCACGATCGTGCACCGCGACAAGGCCTACAACGTGGGCAAGGGCCTGGTGGAGAAGCTCAAGGAGCTGATTCCTCGCCAGCAGTTCAAGATTCCCATCCAGGCTGCCATTGGCAGTCGAGTGATCGCCTCCGAGAGCATCAGCGCCATGCGCAAAGATGTGCTCGCTAAGTGCTACGGCGGCGATATCTCTCGTAAGAAGAAGTTGCTGCAGAAGCAGGCCAAGGGCAAGAAGCGCATGAAGGCCATGGGCAAGGTGGATGTGCCGCAGGAAGCCTTTATGGCTGTGCTGAAGCTGAATCAGTAAGCACTAGTGAATTTGGTCTCAGCCCAGCTCCTCAAGCGCGGCTGCTATGGCTTGGCTGAGTTAGAGTCAATGGGTGGGTACATCTGCAAGTAAGAATCCGGAACGGTTCCGACGCCTGGGAGGTGGACATGGCTGTAGGAGGTGAAAAACGAGAGCAGGATCAGCAGGGTGCCGCCAATCAGGGTGATGGTGGCCTGGCCATCGGATCGATCCTCTGATGGTGGTCCAGTCGGCGTTGATGGGGTTGTGGTCAAATCGGTAGCGCTGGTGTGAGGCCTATCAAGCCAATGCCACCACCCATCTCAGGGCGTTGAGGTGTTCCCGCGACCTGTGGGAACACTTTCAGCAGAGTTCTCTGTGTAGAGGTGATCCGTTCCCGAACGGTTTGCTCCCGATCCAGGCCCAGGCAGGAAGAGGCTGGCTTCGTGCTGCTGCTGGCGTTCTTTGGGGCGCTGGTGCTTCTGCTCAGCAGCTTGTCGATCCAAACAGCGGCGCTGCAGGCCCGCAGCAGTGAGTTCAGCCTGCGGAGGCGACGCCAGCAGGAGGACGCGCTGGCTTCTGCGGCCCAACTCGTCGCCAGCCGACTGGCGGCGTTTCCCTGTGCTCTCGGCTTGTCGCTGCGGGCCTGGATTGCCGACGACACCTGCATGAGTGAGGAGGTGTTGCAGCGGCTCAGCACTGGCACCATCCCCGGCCCCGATGCGGAGCGCGGCACGTATCTGCTCACGGATTACTCCCCCCAATCCAATGGCAGTGGTGTGATCGACGGGGCCCTGCTCACCGTGCGGTGGACACCGACCAGGGGCCGGGTGAGCCAGCGCCGCTTTCGTGTGCTGCTCGCTGCCACTGGCTCAGACGGCTCATTGCGACTGCAGGGGGTGCGGCCATGAGCCTGGTGGATGCGCTGATGGGTGGGGTGGTGTTTGGTCTGGCCAGCACGGCTTCGCTGCAGCTCTATGGCGGCAGCTTGCAATTTGCGCAGGGACGAGAGGAGCGGCAGCAGCGGGAGGCCCAGAGGGAGCTGGCGCTGGCTGAGGGCTACCAGCGCATGGCCGATCTCACACCCGATCAACCGTGTAGTGCAGCGGCCAAAGAATTGGCAGGCTTGTTGGATCTGTCCAGTCACCAGGGCCTGACGGCTCAGGCGTTGGTGGAGGGTGAGGCGGTGCGCCTGGTGGTGCGGGCGCCAGGGCTGCCGGAGCGCAGCCGCTGGTATGCACCGGCCGCGTTTGGCGTGTGTGAGGTTGGGAGATGACGTCGTCGTTACCGGAGCTGGTGGTGGCGATGGCGCTACTCACGTTGCTGGCCGGGCTGGGATTAGGGCAGCACGCCAATCAACTGGCGCGGCTGCAGGTGGAGGTGGCGGCACGGCGGCTGGCGGTGGGCATTGAGCGGGGCCGTGATGCGGCGGAACGAATGGATGAGCCCTGTGCGCTGGAACTTGGTCCGTGGGGCTGGCGCGGTGCAACGGCTTTGGGGGCTGTGCCCTGCGAAGCAGCGGATACGGCCCTGGATGAGGGGCTGATCCGAGGCGATCTGCTGCTGGGCCACACCTTCCCTGGGCCGGTGCGTTTCTCGGTGCACGGACTGACGATCGACGGTGGAACGCTGGTGTTGGGTGCACCCGGTACAGATCTGGTGCGCTGCCTGGTGATGTCGCAGCCGCTGGGGGTGGTGCGGATTGGCCGGTATGCCGGGGCGATCACGGCCAATCCAAAGGCCAGTGACTGCCTCCCGGATCCTGTGCTGTAGAGCCATGGCATCAGTTGGCGCGGATCGGAATGGTTTCTCGCTGCTGGAACTACTCCTGGCCGTGATGGTGGGTTGCACCTTGGTGGCCGTGATTGGCGAAGCGTTGCTGGGAGAGCTGGGCCAGTCGGGCCGATTAGCGCGGATGCTGCGGGAGCGCACGGTGAGCGAGCGGGCAGTGGAGTTGATGCGCAGTGAACTGCAGGAAGCTGAGGAGGTGATCGTGATGCCTGGCCCGATCGAACGAGCGGGATGCGGTCTGGCTAAGCGCAAGGTGCTGCTTCATCTTGGGTTCAGTTCTATTGGATCGATGCCTCGGCGTGATGTGATTTATTCCATTGAGCGTTCACCGGCTTCGATTTGGCGTGGTCATGCACTGATGCGTTGTGGGCCTGCGTATGGGTTGGATGGACACATGAACGACTCAGAGCTTGGTAGTCACGTTTTGCTGGATGCGCTGAACATAAATGGATTCACAATGGCCAGGGAGGGCGAAAAATCCCTTGAACTACGCTTGCAACGAGCCTTTTCTGCGCCTAACGGACGGTTGCATCAGCTTGAAACCACGGCAGTAATTCTGGTGCCTGGCCTGCGGTAGAGAGGCAGGCAAAGATTGCCGTGAAACAGTGTTTGGAGTTGTCGATAACCGGCGGATGAGTGGTTTGTATGCGATTGAGGGCGCAAGCCGCAAGTGAAGTGAAATGAGATATTTCAACGCCGTGCCCCCCTGGTGCCAGGCTCCATTTTGTCTTAATGAAAAGACTTGCACCAATTAAGCGTTTTGAACCAGTTATCGCGCGGTCCTGCTGCTCATTCGCCTAAGCTCTCGAACCAATCATTGCTGGGGTCTGGTCGCTTCTTGCCCCGCCAGCGCATCATTAAGGCTTTCATGTCGCGCGCGTATTGTTGATGGCGCCAGGAAGCCCAGGCGAAGTAAATCATGCCAGGTATGATTCCTGGGATCAGAAGTACCAGCCCAACCACCCAATCCCGTTTGCTGAAAGCACCCGATGGGATGCGCCGACCATCCGACAATGCCCAAGCTAAAGCGCGGATTTCGTCGGGTTGGCTGCGAAAAGTTGTGTGTCGGTCGATTTGTCTTACTTGGCTAATCTGTGCAACTTCACGAATGCCCTTGAGGTGAAGAAGCTGCCGATGTCTTTCTTGCGCAGTTCGGCGTACCTTCGCCATCGGCAGCCGTGCGATGAACACCCCATTGCTGTCGTTCAGGACGTAGCTCGCTTTGGTGCAACGACAGCTCTCCTGGCAGGCTGACTTGCTTTCAAGAAGCCCCAGACGCCGCGCAACGTCTTGAGCAGCAGCGAAGAGAGATTCAGGGCTGTTAGGGTCGGCGCTCATGGTGCAAAGTAACTACCAGAATGACTAGAAACTATTTCACAAAGAGAATGCGACTGCCATCGTCAATGTCGAGATTTGCAAATAAAGGTACTGACATAATGCTGTGATCGCACAGAGCACGAAGGGCCTGGAGGGTTTGGAGTACTTGATTTTAGGGAAGACCTCTTAATCAATGGATTGATTGACTCCTGTTCGCAACGTCATCTCACGTGTGAGACTGTAACTTGTGTTTGGGGCTGTCGCTGTGACTTGAATAGTTGCCGAATGACAGTTGTCGCGCCCACTGGCTAAGAAGTTGCTGATCCCCTCCATCACAAGCATGTTGGTTTGGTCGGGATTGGCGGTATCCAATGCGCCACTTGGAAGGATGCGTGGCCCATCACGCAGCAGTTGATTATTTGTGGTATTGCGAAAATAACGTATCCAGCGGTTTGTAATGGTGCCCCCATTTGAAAGGATGGGCACCATCAGGCGAATTTCATTGGCACTGGCCGATGAGCACGTGGATGCCAGCGCGCAGCTGGACGGATTCGTGGTTGTTCCTAATGCACAGGCTTCACCTGCTTCTGTTGCAAGTAGATTGCTAAGCCTGCCCAGCCCTTTCTCCATCTGCATTCCCCAGATCATGCTTTCGCTAGTAAGGATATGGTTAATCAGAAGATCTCCTGCTGCAATTAGTGCCACCCCCGAGATCACGAGGCCGATTAGAAGCTCTACCAATGTGAAGCCACCTTCAGCGGTAGGTTGATGTGGGCTGATCGCGTTCATGGGTCAGATTCTGCTCCAGACTGTGCAGTCAGTCGATACGTTTCCCGTTGAGGAATTTTGGCCCAAGCTGGTGGTGCCTAGCGCTCCGGAGAGGCGAACACAGCGAAGCGGGGAGGCACCAGCAAGACTCATGCGAATGGTTACAGACGTATTGGCGTTGCTAGTTGTCGGTGAGGTTGTGAATGCACCTCGGGGAGTGAAGTAAAAAGTTTGTGTGGTGGCTGCGACAGTAACAGTGGATGTTTGTCCAATCGATGGAAGGTTCAGAGATGATTCCGTTGAGCATTCTGCTGGCGTAACCGATGCCAACTCTGAACCAGCTGCAAGAGTGCCAGTCCTGATTGAAATGGAACAGGTGTAACCTAGCTTGTCTGGTTGAGCTGAGATAGTATTTAGCCAGCTTGCGAGAGAAGTGACTACGGCGTTGATGCGTTCTCGTTGTAAGAAGCTCGAGTAAGACGCT
>CAIOXF010000298.1 GCA_903862155.1 uncultured cyanobacterium
ACCAGGAGGTTGGAGGGGGTGGGGCCTGCCAGGCCCAGGGCGGATGGGCACCCAGTCGATGGATCAGCACTTCATCGCGATGATGATCCCCCACCATGACGGGGCCATCGCCATGGCAGATCTGGCCCTGAGCCTTGCAAAGAGGCCTGAAATCAAGTCCCTGGCGCGCAGCATCAAGGACAGCCAGACCTGGGAGAACAACCAGATGCGCGCCTGGTGCCGGCAGTGGTACGGAGGCGCTGTGCCGGCTTGGGGGGGAAGCTATGGCCGTGGGGTCTATTCCGGCTGGGGCGGCTGGATGGGCGGCAGCGGCGGAATGATGATGGGCCGTGGCGGTGGCATGGGGATGATGGGCACCGATGTCGAGTGGCTGAAGACCGCCCCTGATTTCGATCGGGCCTTCATCGAGCAGATGATTCCCCACCACCGCATGGGCGTGATGATGGCCTCGATGGCCCAGGCCAGCAGCCAGCATCCGGAGCTGCGGGAACTGCAGCAGGTCATGGTGAAGGACCAGAGCCGTGATATCGAGCAGATGGCGCAGTGGTATCGCCAGTGGTATGGGGCTTCAAGCCGCTGAGTGGGTTTGCGGCTGCCGAAGTCTTCCGAAAGGCTGAGTTGGTACCACCTGGAGATGGAGGTCATCCATCCTCAGTTCGCAGGCGGCGTACAGGTGCGATCGGCCAGCTCCTGCACGCCATCAGCCTCCCTTGCTAGACGCGATCCCTCGGGTGTGTAAAACGTGAATCCCCGCCCATTGCGATACAGAACCGGCCGACTACGCTGCAGCTGGGTTTCAGCTTGTTCGCGGCAACGGATGTACGCTTCATAGTTGAAAGGCTCGCGCGCCGTCGTTCCGCTCGTCAGCGCGTTGGACTGTGTCGCTCGCTCTTCATCGCTGGGGCATAGTCGCTGCCGAAACGCATGCAACAGGGTGATCTCAGCTGTCATCGCCCGCCTGGCGAGCTGATCGCGTTGGCCCTTCAGGGTTAGACAATCCGGTGCGGCCTGGGCCGCCATGGTGATCAGCAGTGAGCTGCAAACCGCTAACAGCACGGCGCGTGGCGCTTCATCAGCCATGGCTTGCGATAGCAGTCAGCCACTGCCATGGCCTGAAGGAGGCCAGAACGGTGGAGAGCAAGGAGACGTTGACGATCACAATCGCGGCAGCGCAGAGCCAGCTGAGGCCCTGCAGCCAGCCGGGTGCCCGCAGCTCTCCCATGAGGCCACGCCTGGTGCAGAACTGCACAAGAGGGATGACCGCAAACGGCAACTGCAGGCTCAGGACCACCTGGCTGAGCACCAGCAGATGGGCTGTGGCCTGATCTCCCAGCAGAACCACCGTGGCCATGGCCGGGATCAGGGCCAAGGCCCGGGTGATCAGCCGGCGCTGCCAGTCAGGCAGGCGCAGGTTGAGGAAGCCCTCCATCACCACCTGTCCGGCCATGGTGGCGGTCACGGTGGAACTCTGTCCCGCGGCCAGCAACGCAACAGCGAACACGGTCCCCGCGAGGGTGCTTCCCAGCAGAGGGCTCAACAGGGTGTAGGCCTGACGGAGATCCTCCACAGGTTCCGCAACCACACCATGAAAGGCGCCTGCCGCGAGGATCAGGATCGCGGCGTTCACCAGAAAGGCGAACGACAACGCCATCACCGAATCCAGACTGGCCAGCCGCAGGAGCAGCGGTTTGGTGGGCGGATGCTCTGGCCAGCGGCGTGTGTTGACAAGAGCAGAG
>CAIOXF010000299.1 GCA_903862155.1 uncultured cyanobacterium
GCCCGGCGCACTGCCAAGTTCGCCGTCGTGCAGGGCCTGGATGCTGTCGATGATGGCCACCGCCGGCCGCAGGCTCTCCAGCTCCTGCAGCACCAGCTCCAGATCGGTTTCCGAGAGGAGCTGAAACTCGCCACTGGCGCCCCCCTCACCCCCAGCCGGAGCCTCAGTGGTCGCATCCGCCAGGCGGCGCCAGCGCAGCTTCACCTGCTGGGCCGACTCCTCCGCGCTCACGTAGAGCACCGAAGCCCGGGCGGCCATGGATCGGGCGCTCTGCAGCAGCAGGGTGCTCTTGCCGATGCCGGGATCTCCCCCCAGCAGCACCAGCGAGCCGGGCACAAGGCCGCCCCCCAAAACCCGGTCGAGCTCGCCGTAGCCGCTGCTCAGGCGCTGGAGCGGACGTTCCCCCACCGCGGCGATCGGCTCGGAACGGCGGGGCTGGGCCGGCGGCAGGGTTTCACCCGCTGGGGCCACGGGCCGGCGGCGGCGGGTGTCGGCAGCGGGCGCCGCCGCCTGCTCCACCAGGGTGTTCCAGCTGCCGCAACTGGCGCAGCGGCCAAAGAACTGGCGCGACTGGGCACCGCAGCTGGTGCAGACGTAACTGGAGCTGGACTTCGCCAAGAGCTCTATGCCAAGAGGTCTATGAAGAATGGTGGCGTTGCGTGAACGAAGGCCCCCTCAGGCCTTTTCAGTAGAGCGCATCTGAAGTAGCAGCTCCGCTGCGGTTGGACACGCTCGTATGACGGCCTCCGCCCCTGCCAAAGAAACGATCCTGGTGGTCGACGACGAGGCCAGCATCCGCCGCATCCTCGAGACCCGGCTCTCGATGATCGGATACCAGGTGGTGACGGCCTGCGACGGCACGGAAGCCCTGGAAGTGTTCCACCGCACCAACCCCGATCTGGTGGTGCTCGACGTGATGATGCCGAAGCTCGATGGCTACGGCGTTTGCCAGGAGCTGCGTAAGGAATCCGACGTGCCGATCGTGATGCTCACGGCCCTCGGCGATGTGGCCGACCGCATCACGGGACTGGAGCTGGGCGCCGACGACTACGTGGTGAAGCCCTTCAGCCCCAAGGAGCTGGAGGCCCGGATCCGCTGCGTACTGCGCCGCGTGGAGAAGGAGAGCGGCGCCGCCGGCATCCCCAACTCCGGGGTGATCACGGTGGGCACCCTGCGGATCGACACCAACAAGCGCCAGGTGTACCGGGGCGAGGAGCGCATCCGCCTCACCGGTATGGAATTCAGCCTGCTGGAACTGCTGGTGAGCCGCAGCGGCGAACCCTTCAGCCGCGGCGAGATTCTCAAGGAAGTGTGGGGCTACACCCCCGAGCGCCACGTGGACACGCGGGTGGTGGATGTCCATATCTCCCGGCTGCGCTCCAAACTGGAGGACGATCCGGCCAACCCTGAGCTGATCCTCACGGCTCGCGGCACCGGATATCTGTTCCAACGCATCGTTGAACCCGTTGCCTCCGAAGGAGCCTGACGCCACCGGCCGCAACCCGCGGCGCACCAAACCGGGCCGGCCGATCCGAAGGCTGGTGATTTGGTATCGGCGCAACGCCGCCGTCACCTCCCTCGTGGGCACGGCCACCTCAGCAGTGAATACGGCAGGTGCCGTGGCCGGCGCCGCCACCGGCGTGGCCGGGTCGATGGCCAACACCGTGCTGCAGCCGCTGGTGTTCGATCCCCTGCGCCGCCTGCAGGGCGGTGGCACGGGGCCGCTGGAGATCCGCGACGCCGATCGGCTCTGGGTGGCCGTGGATGGCATGGGCGGCGACTACGCCCCCGGCCCGATCCTGGAGGGCTGCCTGCAGGCCGTGGAGCTGCTGCCGGTGCGGGTGCGCTTCGTGGCTGAAACCGACCTGCTCCAGCAGGCAGTCATGGCAATGGGCCTGCAGGAAGCACTCGACAGTGCCATCGCCCGCGGTCTGATCGAGCTGGTACCCAGCGGCCCCTCCGTGACCATGGACGACGAGGCCACCGCGGTGCGGCGCAAGCGCGACGCCAGCATCAACATGGCCATGGACCTGGTCAAGCAGGGCCAGGCCACTGCGGTGTATTCGGCGGGCAATTCCGGCGCCGTGATGGCGTCGGCGATCTTCCGGCTGGGGCGGCTGTCCGGCATCGACCGGCCGGCGATCGGCGCCCTGTTCCCCAGCAAGGATCCCGAGAAGCAGGTGCTGGTGCTGGATGTGGGCGCCAACATGGACTGCAAGCCCGAATGGCTGCTGCAGTTCGCCCTGCTGGGCAACATCTACAGCCGCGACGTGCTCCAGGTGGCCCGCCCGAAGGTGGGTCTGGTGAACATCGGCGAGGAAGAGTGCAAGGGCAACGACCTCTGCCTACGCACCTATCCCCTCCTGGCGGGCGACGGACGCTTCCAGTTCGCCGGCAACTGTGAGGGGCGCGACATCCTCTCGGGCGACTTCGACGTGGTGGTGTGCGACGGCTACACCGGCAACGTGCTGCTCAAGTTCCTGGAAAGCGTGGGCAGCGTGCTGCTCGATGTGATCAAGGCGGAACTGCCCCGCGGCCGCCGCGGCAAGGTGGGCTCCGCCTTCCTGATCGGCAACCTGCGCCGCATCAAGAAGCGCCTCGACCACGCGGAGCACGGCGGTGCACTGCTGCTGGGCGTGGACGGGGTTTGCGTGATCGGCCACGGCAGCAGCAAGGCCCTGTCGGTGCTGAGCGCCCTGCGCCTGGCCCACTCCGCCGCCAACCATGGCGTGATGGATAACCTCCATGCCCTGGCGGGCAGCGCGCCCAACACGGCTGCC
>CAIOXF010000300.1 GCA_903862155.1 uncultured cyanobacterium
GACGGGGTTTGCGTGATCGGCCACGGCAGCAGCAAGGCCCTGTCGGTGCTGAGCGCCCTGCGCCTGGCCCACTCCGCCGCCAACCATGGCGTGATGGATAACCTCCATGCCCTGGCGGGCAGCGCGCCCAACACGGCTGCCCCAGCCGCCTGTGGTTGACTGAGCCCACTGTGGCCCGGTCCCTGTGACGCACGGCATTGCCCTTGTTGGCTGCGGCAGCGCTGTTCCCGCCGCCAGCGTCAGCAATGCCCTCCTGAGCGAACGGGTCGACACCAACGACGAATGGATCCGCACCCGCACCGGCATTGGCGCCCGGCGGGTGAGTGGCCCCGATGAACCGCTCACGGTGCTGGCGGCCCGCGCAGCCGAAGCGGCCCTGGCCCATGCCGGCTGGAGTGCCGAGGATCTCGATCTGATCCTGCTGGCCACCTCCAGCCCCGACGACCTCTTCGGCACCGCCCCACGGGTGCAGGCAGCGATCGGCGCCAACCGGTCCGTGGCCTTTGATCTCACCGCAGCTTGCAGCGGCTTCCTGTTTGCGTTGATCACTGCCGGCCAGTACCTGGCCACCGGCGCCATGACCCGCGCCCTGGTGATCGGGGCCGACCAGCTCAGCCGCTGGGTCGACTGGGATGACCGGCGCACCTGCGTGCTGTTCGGAGATGCCGCCGCAGCCGTCGCCGTGGAAGCCTGTCCCGCCGAAAGCACGGGCCTACTCGGCTTTCGGATGCGTTCCGATGGCAGCCGCAACGGCTGCCTCACCCTGGCCCAGACCGCTGAACACGCCCCCCTGCTGGCCGATCTCACGGCCCAGCGGGGCGGTTTTGCGCCGATTCAGATGAACGGCCAGGAGGTGTACAAATTCGCCGTGCGCGAGGTTCCGGCAATCCTGGCCGAATTGCTGGACGCCACCGGCACCAGGGCCGACCAGCTCGACTGGCTGCTGCTGCATCAAGCCAACCAGCGCATCCTTGATGCCGTGGCCGACCGCTTCCAGGTGCCCCATGGGCGCGTGCTCAGCAACCTGGCCCACTACGGCAACACCTCGGCGGCCACCATCCCACTGATGCTGGATGAGGCCGTAAAGGATGGCCGCGTGCAGCCCGGCCACCTGCTGGCCAGCAGCGGCTTCGGGGCCGGCCTGAGCTGGGGCGGTGCCCTGCTGCGCTGGAGCGGCCCCCAGGGCTGAGGCCCGGCCTCTGCAAAGCCGCCACCTAACCTCCAGCCCACCACAACGAACGGCGGCAGATGGGCATTGCCTGGGTGTTTCCTGGCCAGGGCTCGCAGAAGGTGGGCATGGCTAGCGGCGTGCTGGAGCTCCCTGGCGCCCGCGAGCGCTTCGCTGCCGCCTCCGAGCTGCTCGGCCGCGACCTGCTGGCCATCTGCGCCGGAGAGGCCAGCGGTGATCTCACCGACCTCAACGACACCCGCAACACCCAGCCGGCGCTGTTCGTGATCGAAAGCCTGCTGGTGGATGGGCTCAAGGCCCAGGGCCGCAGCGCCCAGCTGGTGGCCGGCCACAGCCTCGGCGAGCTGGTGGCCCTCTACGCCGCCGGGGTGTTCGACGCAGAAACGGGCCTGCGGCTGATGAACGTGCGCAGCGAGCTGATGGCCGCTGCCGGTGGCGGCGCGATGACCGCCGTGATGGGCTTCGATCGAGCCCAGCTCGAGGAGCTGGTGGCTGCCACCGAGGGCGTGGTGATCGCCAACGACAACAGCAGCGCCCAGGTGGTGCTCTCCGGTAGCCCCGAGGCCGTGGCCGCCGTGAGCGGCCAGCTCACCTGCAAACGCGCCATCCCCCTGGCGGTGAGCGGCGCCTTCCACTCCCCGTTCATGGCCATGGCTGCTGAAGCCTTCGCCAACGAGCTGGAGGCCGTGCCCTTCGCCGATGCGGCGATCCCGGTGCTCAGCAACACTGATCCCACCCCTGAAACCTCCGGCGCCGCCCTCAACGCCCGGCTGCGCAGCCAGATGACCACCGGCGTGCGCTGGCGCGAAACGATGGAGCGCTTCAGCGCCGAGGGCATCACCACCGCCGTGGAGATCGGCCCGGGCAACGTGCTCAGCGGCCTGATCAAACGCAGCTGCGAGGGCATCACCACCGCCCAGATCGCCAGCGCCGCTGACCTGGGCCTGTGACCGGCCCCGTGAAGCGGATCCTGCGCCGGCGCCGGCGGGCCGAGCCCCCGGCCCTGCTGAGCACGCCGAAACCCAGCCTCACCTACCGGCTGATCAGCTATCTGCTGGTGTTCCCGGTGTACCGGCTGCTGTTCCGCGGCCGCACAGCCGGCAACGCCAACGTGCCGATGGAAGGCGCGCTGGTGGTGGTGGCCAACCACGGCTCCCACCTCGACCCGCCCCTGCTGGGCCATGCCCTGGGGCGGCCCGTGGCGTTCATGGCCAAGGCCGAGCTGTTCCGGGTGCCGCTACTAGGGCCGATCATCCGCGCCTGCGGCGCCTATCCCGTGGCCCGCGGCGCCAGCGACCGCGAGGCGATCCGCACCGCCACCGACCGGCTGGAGGAGGGCTGGGCCACCGGTGTGTTCATCGACGGCACGCGCCAGGCCAATGGCCGGGTGAACGATCCCCAGCCCGGTGCCGCGCTGCTGGCCGCCCGCGCCGGTGTGCCCCTACTGCCCGTGGCGATCATCAACAGCCACCGCGCCCTGGGCCC
>CAIOXF010000301.1 GCA_903862155.1 uncultured cyanobacterium
CGCCATGCCTACAGCCGCATCAACGCCATGGTGATCGTGGGGGAGGGCCTGGCGGATCGCCACTTCCGGCGGCTCGCTGCCCTGTTGCCCGACGATCGTGAGGAGCTGCTGCGGCTTGGTGCCATGGAGGCCGGCCATGCTGCCGCCTTCGTGGGCTGCGGCCGCAACCTGGGGGTGAAACCCGACAGCGGCCTAGCCCGGCGCCTGCTGGCCCCCCTGCAGGATCATTTCGCCCGCGCTGATGCCAATGGTGAGGTGGTGCCGTGCCTGGTGATCCAGTGCCTGATCATCGAGTGCTTCGCCGTGGCGGCCTACCAGTGCTACCTGCCGGTTGCTGATCCCTATGCCCAGCCGATCACCGCGGCGGTGATGCGCGATGAGCACGAGCACCTGAACTACGGCGAGCAGTGGCTGCGTAGCCGCTTTGACGCCGTGCGCGAGCAGGTTGAGCGGTGCTGCCGTGAGGCGGTGCCGGTGGCCTTGGGCATGCTGCAAACCCTCAAGCCAGATCTGGAGGCCATCGGCATCGATCCCGTTGAGCTGGTGGCTGAGTTTGTGGTGCGGTTCCAGGAGTCGCTGGAGTCGATCGGCTACACCCCATCTGACGCCCGAACACTGGTGGGGCGGCTGGCCAGCGCCGCCCTCGCCTGATCGCTTCGCTACGCCAGGGCCGTGGCTTCCGGCCGGGGCGGCAATCCGGCGGCCCACTCCTGCAGCTGGGCCGCCGTGAGTGTTGTGGGCCGTGCCTCGCCGCCGAAGCGCAGCTGCAGCCAGGTGATCACCTGCGGGTCGCAGGCCGCCACCGCCTCCTGCCCCGGGGCCGTGATGTTGAGGTGGGGCAGCAGGGAGGCCGGCAGGAACCACAGTCCCGCATCACCGTGGCGATGGGCTCGGCGTTCGGCCATCAGTTCACGCAGTTGGCCATCGGCGCTGAGTTGGCCGGCGGGCGCCAGCAGCAGGGTGAGCTGGGAGATCACAGGCATGGCAGGCGAGAAGGTTGCGCGTTGCAAAGAAACCGCAATCGGAAGACTGCTAGACAACAGTACCGTTATATCGTATGCGCGTCTGCCGGATCGCTCCCGTGACCACCGCTCCCATCTCCGATCACGCCACCGTCGCCGATGCGGTCCAGCGCCGTGGTTTTGGCCCCCGGGTGCGCCGTCTCCACGCCCGCATCGGCAAGGCCCATCACCAGGCCGAGGGCATGGGCTTCTCCAAGGCGCTCCTGGCCGGTGAAGCCACGCCCTTGCAGCTGGCGGCCCTGATCCGCGCCTTGGCCCCCGCCTATCGCTTGCTGGAGCAGCAGGCGCCCGAGCTTGCCGCTGCACTTGGCGCGCGGGAGATTCCCTGGGCTGTACTCGCCCGCAGCACGGCCCTCGAGCACGACTGCGCCAAGCTCGCGCCCCTGCCGGCAACACCGGCTTCAGCGGCAGCAGCGGAGTGGCTGGAGCGGCTGGCTGTGCTGGCCCGTGAAGCCCCCCATCGGCTGATGGCCCACGTGTATGTGCGCTACGGCGGGGATCTCTC
>CAIOXF010000302.1 GCA_903862155.1 uncultured cyanobacterium
GCTGATTCATCGGGCGCTGCTGCAGTTGCTGCTGGCACCCGAGGCTCCACCACCAATGCCACCGTTGCCTTCCCCCTCATCACAGAAGCAGGGCGCCGCCCCACCCTCACCATGGCGCTGAGGCGACCACTTACTGGCGATCGATGTTCACCCCGGCGGTTTCGATTCTGAATCGCCAGGTGATCACGGCGCCCACCTTGCCGCAGGCGGCGGCCACGCCGGCACCCAGACCCCGCAGGCGGATGGGAAACACTTCGCCGGCCAGCAGGTAGGTCTGGGAATTGGGGCCCAGGTTGGTCATCAGCTGGAACAGAAAGAAGCCGGCGATGATCACGGGCACATTGGTGGTGGCATTCAAACTGCCGGCCGCCGCCAGCAGCAGGCCCGCGGCACAACCCACGAACCCGAGGATCTGCAACGGGATCCGCCCCCAGCGATCGGCAAGTGCGATGGCCACGGCGATGCCAATCAGAAAGCCCACATCCACCAGGGCTGTGCCTTTGGCACCCAGCAGGTCGTTGTGAATGACGGCGGCCACCGTGTGCTGGTTGTTGGTCATGCCGAAGGTGGCCGCAATGATCACCGGCGTGAAGATGCCGATCCCGTAGGTGGAAAGATCCTGGAGAAACCAGGGTAGTGAGGCCAGGATTGTGGCCCGCTGCAGTTTGCCGCGGAATAGATCGTGCCATTGGTTGGCATGTTCGATGTGGCCTTCTTCGGCTACTTCCAGTTGCAGCAGTTCGATGTCGTTGCGATTGAGCAGGCGGCGCAGGTGGTGTTCTGCGCTGGCATAGCGGCCCTGGCTCACCAGCCAGTGGCTGCTTTCCGGGAGGAACAGTCGCCCCCACACCACCATCACCACCGGAATCACTGGGATCAGGTAAAACTCCCTCCACACCCCCAGGCTGGGTTGCATGCCCAGCAGCACCGCTGCAAGGGCAGTGGCCAATAACGCTCCTAGGGCCTGGAAGCTGAACGCACCCAGCACCAGGCGGCCCCGGATGGCCGAGGGGATGCTTTCCGAAATCACCAGGTGGGCGGTGGGATAGTCGGCGCCCAGGGCCAGGCCGATCACGAACAGGCAGGCCACCAACATGGCCGTGTTCACGCTGAGGGCTGCCAGCACCAGGGCCGCGGCAAGGAGCACCATCTCGCCGATGAAGACCGGCTTTCGGCCCCAGCGGTCGGCCAGCCCCCCCAGGAACAGGGCCCCCAGCAGGATTCCCAGCAGGGTGGCGGCGGTCACGAGCCCCTTGTCGCTGCTCGACATGCCGAATTCCTCGCTCACGAGGGGCAGGGCAATGCCGCCCATAAACACGATCAGCCCTTCGAAGAATTTGCCGGCCGTGGCCAGGCTCCACACCATCCACTGCATGCCGGAGAGGGGTGGGCCCGCCAGATAGGTTCCACCTTCCCAGGCTGGCACTTCCTCGATGTACGCCTGAACGCTCTTGTGGCCCATGGAATGCGGGGTCGCCCCCCTGATGATGCATGGGCTGCGTTGTGATGCGATTAAGGTGTTGTTAGAAGCTACGGGGAGGCATGGTTGATGTTTGAAATTCTCTGCGTCACGATCTTCCCACTGATGCTCATGGTGTTTTGTTTGATTCAGCTACTGATTGTGCATCGTTCGCCCCGGGAGGTGAACGGAATGCTCAAGCAGATGGTGCTGGAGGCCATGAACAAGCACGACCACGACTTTGAGCTCTGAACAGCCTTAACCCGCCCCCTGCTGGTGCTCGGCACGATCCTGCTGGTAAGAGAAGTTCAAATGGAGACCCCGCATCCGTTATGCAGCCACCACCAGGCCGCTGGATCTCAGCTCTGTTGATCGCGATGCTGTGGGGGCTGCCGGTGGCGCAAGCCAGGCCGGTGGAGGTGATCCTGCTGCGTCATGGCGATAAAGACAACAAACGGGGCGACTACAACCTCTCGCCAGCAGGCTTCCAGCGCTCCATCGCCCTGGCTCGGCTCATTCCGGCCTGCTTTGGCAAGCCCACCGTGATCACCACCTTTTATCTCGATCCCGACACCAGCAAGAACGCGCGCAGCTACCAGAGCGCCGTGCCCCTGGGCGTGGCTACAGGAGTGAATATCCGCATGGCTCCGGCTTCCCTCACCAATTCCCTTGGCGTAGGCGAGGAGCTGCGCCGGCGCACCGTTGAGGGTTCTGGCGAGAGTTCTGAACGCGTGGTGTTGTTCTGGGAGCATCGGCGCATGCCCGAACTGGCCCGCGGCCTTGGCTGGCCGGCCATGCCTGCCATCGCTGACGACGACTTCGATCAGATGTTTGTGTTTCGCTTCCCCACCCCGGGAGGCGAGCCCGAGGTTCAACGGCTCAGCCAGAGCGCGTTGTTTCGGCAGGCTTGCTA
>CAIOXF010000303.1 GCA_903862155.1 uncultured cyanobacterium
GGCCCGAGACCGCGCTCAAAGGCGATGCGCACCGGTGCATCCCGCAGCCGGTTCCAACTGAGCGAAGCGGCCACCATCAGCAGGGTGGAGGGCAGCAGGATCGCCAGCTCCGCCGACACGCCGCTCAGCAGCCCCCAAAACGGCCCCTCCTGCACCGCGGCGCCCATGCCCAGCAGGCCCACGATCATCGAGCTGGGGCCTGGGGCCGCCTCCGCCAGGGCATAGATGTCGGCGAACTGCCGGGAGCTGAGCCAGCAGTACTGATCCACGCTGAGGTGGTGGTACTCATTGAGCAGGGTGTTGCCACCCCCCAGCGAGAACAGCGACAGGCTCAGAAAGTCCCAGATCACCGCCAGCAGATGGCGCCAGTCGCCCAGGGATTGGGGCGTGCAGATGTGGGCCAGCGGGGGCGTCATGGCTGGGGAGTGCGGCGGGGCCAGTACCAGGCCATCGCCAGCGGGCCGGCCACCAGCACCAATGGAATCAGCCGCACATGGAACACATCCATGGCCAGGAAGCTGGCGGCGGCGATGCCCAGGGCCACCGGGTCGCGGGTGTAGCTGTTGGCGATCTTGAAGCCCATGGAGAGGGCCATCCCCGCTGAGGCGGTGATCACCCCGGCCAGGAGCCGATCCACCACCATCGTCTCGTGCAGGTAGTAGTAGCCGAGCCCCAGCAGCATCAGCAGGCTGAAGGGCAGCAGCAACATGCCCCCCAGGGCCACCAGGGCTCCACTGAGGCCGTGGAAACGGCTGCCGATGTAGACGGCCATGTTGATTTGATTGGGGCCCGGCAGCAGACGGGCCACGGTGAGCCCCGTGAGGAAGGCCTGCTCACTCATCCAGCGGCGCTGCTCCACCACGATGCGCTCACTCCAGGCCGACAGGCCGCCGCCAAAGGAGGAGAGGGCCACCTGCTGCATCCCCATAAACAACTCCCGGTGGTTCGGCGTGCGGAGCGGGGTGTTGGGGTCCGGCTGCGGGTGCGGCTGCGGCTGCGGGTCCATCAGTTGTGCACGAAGTGCGGATCGGGGGGCAGTTCGCCCGATTCGTGATACGTGGGATCGAGCGGGTCAGGGGCGCTGTATTTCTTGGCCTCGCGCCAATCGCTCTCGAAGGTGGCGATCAGCCGCTCAATCACCGCGGGCGCATCCACCTCGATGCCCAGCTCGCGGCGCACATCAAAGGCGCTGCGGTCGATGTTCATCGAGCCGGTCATGGCGGCCTTGCCATCGATCAGGATCAATTTGGCGTGGAGCTTGGGGCGCTTTTGGCGCCGGATCTTCACGCCGACCAGCTCCATCACCCGCAGGGAACTGAAGGTGTCGTAGACGTCCCAGTCGCTGAGGCCGTGCTTGCCGCCGCACAGCACCCGCACCTTCACGCCCCGCTCACGGGCGCTCACCACGCGCTCGAGGATCACCGCATCCACGAATTTGGGGTGCTGGATCCAGAGGGTCTTGGTGGCCCGGTCGATCACCCGGGCCATCTGACCGCGGCTGTGGGCACTGCTCCACACCAGGCCCACATCCAGCCGGGGCACAAAAAACTGGCGGTGCCAGTCGGCCTCAAAGCCAGCAATCACCTGCTCCACCACCGCCGGGTCGTGGCTCACCACGCCGTAGTCGCGGGTTTCGTTGAAGTATTTGTCGGCCAGGTTGAAGGTGGCGATCAGCACGGCCGCGCTGTCGATCACCATCGATTTCTCATGGGTCACCGGGAACGACTCGCTGGTCCACTGCACCGCAACGCCCCAGCTCTGCAGGAGGGCAAAGGCCTCGTCGTTCCAGCGGTCGCCGCCGGAGGTGTGGGGGTTGAGCATCACCCGCACCTGCACGCCCCGTCCGATGGCCCGTTGGAGGGCCTGCTCCACCGCCGGGCTCTGCAGCTTGAACTGTTTGATCAGCAGCTGCTGGCGGGCCTGATCAATCAGCTCCACCACCGCCCCGCCGCCGTCGTCGGGCATCACCAACAGGCGCTGGCCGGAGGCATCGGCGGACATGCGGGCGGCGGCGGTCGCTGCCGACGTTCTAGGCGCAGGGGCAGATCCTGCCCAGTGTCTGGAACACCGTGCGCCTTCGGGAAATGGCCTTAACCTGCCTCGACTACGGACCGTGCTGTGACCACCTCGGGGAGTCGCTCCATCCTGATTTGCTCAGGCAAGGGGGGCGTGGGCAAGACCACCCTCACCGCCAACCTGGGCATCGCTCTGGCCCGCCAGGGCATGCGCACCGCCGTGCTCGATGCCGACTTCGGGCTGCGCAACCTCGACCTGCTGCTCGGCCTTGAAAACCGCATCGTCTACACCGCCCAGGAGGTGCTGGCGGAGAGCTGCCGCCTCGACCAGGCCCTGGTGAAGCACAAGCAGGAACCCAACCTGGCGCTGCTGCCGGCGGGCAACCCGCGCATGCTCGAGTGGCTCAAGCCCGAAGACATGGAGCGGATCGTGGCGCTGCTGCGGGAGAGCTTCGACATCGTGTTGATCGACTGCCCGGCCGGCATCGAAGACGGGTTCAAGAACGCCGCCGCCGCCGCCGAGGAGGCGATCGTGATCACCACGCCGGAAGTGTCCGCCGTGCGGGACGCCGACCGTGTGATCGGGCTGCTCAACACCCGCGGCATCAAGCCGATCCAGCTGGTGCTCAACCGGGTGCGGCCCAAGATGATGGCCAACCAGGAGATGTTGGCGGTCGACGACGTCACCGACATCCTGGCCCTGCCGCTGCTGGGGCTGGTGCTCGAGGACGAACAGGTGATCGTGAGCACCAACCGCGGCGAGCCGCTCACCCTCAACGGCAGCCAATCGCCGGCGGCCCAGGCCTACAGCAACATTGCCCGCCGCGTCTGCGGTGAAGAGGTGCCGTTGATCGATCCGGCCAAGGTGCGGCGCGGCCTGCGGGCCAAGCTCGGCCGCCTGATGCAAACCAAGATCTTTTGAGCCGATGACCCTGCGCGATTTCGTCAACAAGCTGCTCGGTCGTCAGCCCGCCAGCGCCACCACCGCCCGTGAGCGCCTGCAATTGGTGCTGGCCCACGACCGCAGCGACCTCAACCCGGAACTGCTGGAGCAGATGCGGCGGGAAATTTTGGAGGTGGTGAGCCGCTACGTGGAGATCGACCTCGAGGAGGGCGACGTGAGCCTGGAAACCGAAGACCGGGTGA
>CAIOXF010000304.1 GCA_903862155.1 uncultured cyanobacterium
CTCAGCAGAGCGGAACCGCTGGTTGCCCCGCTATCTGGCGATCTATAACGGCCGCAGGCGTCACATGGCCCTGGCCGGTCGCACCCCCTTTCAGCAACTCGCCCTGCTGGCGGCTACTGAATGACCTGGTGAGAAATCACAGCTAGGCGGCCGTTGTGCACACCGAGCTCGGCGGGCACTGGGCCCACCATGTGGAACAAGGCCAACACAGCAACGAGCACGCCTTGGGGCAACCAGGCCATCTGCCTTTCAATAGGGGTCCACATGCTGCACCCAATGGCCCTAGTTCCGCGCTGGCGCTACATGACCGACGAGGCCAAGGCACTCACCAAACGCACAGCCGTGACCGCACTGGTGGTGCTGGCCGGGCTGCTGGTGTTCCGGGCCCTGCTGCCCTGGATCGTGCTGGCACTTGTGGCCTGGTGGCTGTGGAAGGCGGTGCGCCGATAAACCAGGGTGCTAGCTGGCCAGGATCGAAGGTCGCGCTGGCCTTATGTGAGCAGCGGTCCGCCCCCAAGGCGACGAATGGCCACCACACCGGGGCGCGGAACCCGGCCCGGGATGCCCGAGGGCCAGTTCGAGCCGAGGGGCACGCGGCGCAACTGCTCAAACGCTTGACCGTCGCGGGTTTCCAGGGTGTGGGCCTGGAATTCCTCCTCACCCTGGTGGTGCGTGGCGTGGCCTTCGCCTGGGTGCTGCACTGCAAGGAACAGCGTTGATTCAGAGCTGTCGAAGCAGGGACCGCTCAGCTCACATTCCATCGGCCCGGTGGCAAACAGCAGGGCCTCGCCCGCGCTTGCACCTTTGGCCGGCAGGAGCCAGCAGGCGTTATTGCCAAACACATCCAGGGAGCTGCTGCTGGTGGAGCGGTCGGTCACGAGCCACACGTTGCCGCGGCTGTCGATCGCCAGGTTGTCGGGATTGGAGAATCCCATGCCGCCTTGCCAGGGGGTGCCGCCGGTGGCCACCATCTGCCAGCGAAAGCTGGCCTCGCCGTCTTGCAGGCGCATCACCCAGCCATAGGGCCAGGTGGCTTGCCCCTTTGGGCCCTGGAAGATGGCGGGATCGGCACGGCCATCACCATCGGAGCCGCCTGCCGTGAAGGTGATCAGCAGATCTCCCGTGGTGGAATCGATTTCGGTGTCTTCCGGGCGGGCGGCCGCCGTGGCACCGATGGCATTCGCGGCCAGGTGTGCGTCGATCAGGATGGCGCCCATGCGTTCCTCACCGCTGCCGGGGTAAAGGTCGGCCAGGGTGCGATAGCGCTGCAGGTAGGCATCCACAGCTTCATCGCTGGCGAGCACTTCCGCGCCAGGTTGGCGTCGGTCGCTGTTGGGCAGCAGACAGGGCTGGCTCACCCCCCGTTTGGCGTAGTGGCTCGGACGCACCGGCGCCAGCGGGGTATCGGGGCTGAGCGCAATCCAGCTCCCGGTGCCATCGGGGTTGAACCGGGCCACCTCCAGGCGCCCCTGCAGGAACAGGCGGGAGTTGGTGGGATCGGCCGGATCGCGCACGGGCTCGGCACTCACGAAGCGGTACACGTGGCCGCCGTGCCGGTCGCAGCCGGAATACACCCGCAGCGGTTCACCAGCTCGGGCCTGCACCGCCACGGCCTCATGGCGAAAGCGACCCAGCCAGGTGTGCTTCACAGCCGGCTGCTGGGGCCGGCGCGGATCCAGTTCCACCATCCAGCCGTACTTGTTACCAGCCAGGCCATAGGGATTGCCGAGCCCCTCCAGCCGCTCGCCATCGAACTGAAAACGCCGCTCAGCCGGCGACGGCGACGACCCATCGGCGAACACCCGATCCACCACATGGGTCTGGTAGTTCTCCTCAGCCGAGAGCACGGTGCCCCAGGGGGTCTGGCCGCCGGCGCAGTTGGCGAAGGTGCCGATGATCCGATCGCCAAGGCCGTCGTTGTAGCCGAGGCACTGCCGGCGCCTGAACACCGCCGCGGCCGGACCGGTGCAGCGCAATTGCTGATCGGGCTTCTGCCAACCGCTGAGGCCAGTGATCCGCCGCTCCAGTGGACTAGTGCGATGACGCCACTGGCCGCTTCCATCACGGGTGAGGGCCGCCACGCCGATCCCGAGATCGTTCATCGCCGCACCCGCCACCGCCAGCACCAGAGGGCGCAGTGGATCCTGTGCGGGCAGGACAGCAAGATCCACACTGCCGCCACGGCTGGCGAGGGCCTCGCGCAGCGCCGCGAACGGCAACTCGGTGCCCATCACCTCCGCATAGCCCTCACACCAGGGCCGCGGACTGATGTATTCGAAGTTCACCGTGAGCAGGGCCTGATCGGGGCCCAGGGGCGTGAAGGCCAGGTAGTCGTTGTTGAAGCCAAAGCGACCCTGGGCGAGCCGATCACCCCAGCTCAACATCAGTTCGCTGCGATAGCCCTTGGGCACCACAACCCTGTCGTTGATGGTGATACGGGCGTAGTGGCGGCGCTGCTCGGCAGCGGTGAGCCCGTCACTGGGCAACGGGATGGGCCCCAGCACCGGAGGGAACGGGCGGGGCCGGTTGCGACTGGCGGCGCTGGGGGAGGCCACCGCTGCAGGCAGGATTCCCGCTCCAGCCCCGGCAGCTCCGAGACCGAGCAACTGAATCAACAGTGTGCGGCGGTTCATGGCTTGGCCTGACAGGAGGGGTTGCGGTTGGCGGTGATCAGGGCGAGGCGGTTGGCCTGGAGTGGATTGAGGTTGTCGTCGCTCACCAGCAACAGCGTGGAACGACCATCGGGCAGGGGCGGGCCCATGCTCAAGCCCTCCCAGTTATCCGGCGTGAGGCCGGCAGCCACCAGATCCCACTCGGCCAGGGCAGCCACGGCCGCGGTGCTGCCAGCTGGGGGCACGGGGTAGAGAGCCAAACGAATCTGCCAGCGATCCGGGGCCTCGAAGCGGCGGAGCAGGCCGAGCATCTGGTTTGGTTGGAGCACCATCAGATCAGTGAGCCCCCAGCCCTCCTGGCGGGGCAGCCGTAACGCCCCTTGGGGACGGGGCTCCGGATCGGCGGTCGCAGGGTTGGCCCCAGCCGGCCACTGCCAACGCAACACACGCACCTGAAAGGGAGGGTCTTGCAGCAGAGGCTGCTCAGCGGCCATCAGCAATACGGGCGACAGGCCTCGTTCCGCACCCGAAAGGAGCACGAGGGATTCAGGGCCGGCGTTGCTGGCGAGCCCCGTGCCCTTACCCGGTTGCCAGGCGGCGGGCAGCTCAACGGCGGAGAGCAGGGCGCCAGAGGTTGCAGAGAAACGAAGCAATTGGGCGGGGCGCTCGCGGCGACGACGGCCCTCGCTCGCCACCCACCACTGGTTCCCAAGCACCACCAGCCCTTCGCCATCGATCTCGGCGGGCGCACGCAGGGTGGTGATCTGCTCCAGTTGTGGGCCTTGGACTGAGGTGAGGCCAGCCCAACGCAGCACGCTGCCGCGGGGCAGATCACTGAGCAGAAGGACACTGCCGTTGGCGCGGTTGTAGTGCAGCGCTGAAAACCCACCGATCGCCCCGGTCCCGGGGGCACTCCGGGACAGGGTGAACTGACGCTCCACGTTCCAGCCAGCCGCGATGGGACAGGGCAGGCCTCCCAGCACCAACGCCAGCAGGCCGGACGCAGCAATTTCAATGCTCACCAACTCAGCCTCAGGCAAGCCGGCGCCACCGGGCGGCATCCCACGACACGTGAACCCAGTTGCCGGGGAGCCGGCATGCCGCAAGCGCGGGGATCGGGAGCATGTTGGGTGGGCTCACCATTCCAGCGGAGCAGCCCGTTGATGGATCCCGAACTGCAGCGGCGCTACCGGCAGTTGTTTCGCTTCTACGACGTGCAGGGCGATGGCGCGCTGCATGTGGAGAGCGATTTCCAGCAGGTGGCGGAAACCCTGGCGGCGCGGTGGCTCAACCGCCCCACCCCGTTCCCCAATGTGCTGGCGCTGCTCATGGGCAACTACGAACACGAAAACGAACGGCGCGATCTCAACCACGACGGCGAGGTGGATGAGCAGGAATTCGTGGCATCACACGCCCGCGTGGTGCAGGCTTTTACGCAGATGCGGCCGCAGGCTGAGGCATTCATCGCGCGGGCTGCAGGCGGGTTCTTCGACTGCCTGGATCTCGATCGCGATGGCGTGCTGGAAGTGGCGGATCTGGAGGCCTATGCGGCGGCCTATCGCAAACCCACCGCCGGCATCCGGGCGAATCTGGCGCGGATGCTGGCGGCCTTCGAGCTGCCGCCAGATCGCTTGCCGCGCAAGGTGTTTCTCACATTGGTGCAGCAGTATTGGTTCGACCCGTCTCCAGACGTGCCGGGCCGCTGGCTGTTCACCCTCGACTGCCCAACCGACGCCTGATGTTGAACACGCCGAATCTGTTCGCAGAAGCCGAGCGGACCGATGCCAACACGCCGCGGCCCACCAGCGCCTTCGCCGACGCCCAAAAGCCCCATCTGGAGGCCACGCTGCCGGCGCTGCTGGAGCTGATCGAGCAGCCCGACCGGCTGCCC
>CAIOXF010000305.1 GCA_903862155.1 uncultured cyanobacterium
GCTGATTCAGCAGCTTGAGGAGAAGATGAAGGCCGCCGCCAAGAACCTCGAGTTCGAGGAAGCCGCCAATCTGCGCGACAAGATCAAGAATTTGCGCCAGAAGCTTGTGGGCAAGGCCTGATGGAATTTTCACCGCCGCCGCTTGTGCTTGTTTGCGCTTCCAAGGTGTCGGCTCGGCTGTTTGCCCGCGCTACTTTGCTGGGCCGTTCACTTCAGTCGATTCCCGAGAAGCTTCGCCCTGGCCTGATGTTATTGGCTGATAATATCGGGCCTGGGATTTCCGGTTTGCCCGAGTTCTATAATCAAGCAATTGAACGGCTGGATTCAGGTGTGATTGTGGCCTTTGTGCATGACGACGTATATCTGCACGACTGGTCCCTTGGGTTTCATCTTGATCAAGCTCTTGAGTTGTTTGATTTAGTCGGTGTTGTTGGGTCGTCTAAGGTTCCTTATGGCCAGCCTGGTTGGTGGCATGCCTTAGACCAAGAGGGTAGGCCGCATCGCAACGATTCGGTATTGCGATCTGGGTCAATCAACCACTTTGATCCGGCGCTAGTCCGGCCCGACTGGTACGGGCCTGCGCCAATGCCTTGTGATTTGCTTGATGGTGTATTTCTGGCTGCGAGAATCGACCGCCTGCGGGAGTACTCAGTCCGCTTCGATCCACAGTTCCAATTTCATTGCTACGACGCCGACTTCTGCTATGCGGCTCGGTCTAGAGGCTTTCGCCTAGGTACTTGGCCAATTCCCCTGACCCACGGAAGCCCGGGTGGATTTGATGCTGCTTGGGTTATGGCTGCTCGGCAGTTGCAGAAGAAGCTGGTTTCCGAAAAGCCTTGATCACATATTGCAGTGGGAGTGCATCCTGTATTGCCTGTTGTGGATCGTGGCCAATCTGTTTGGCGACCTGTCCCACTATATTGAGGGCTTGCTCGGTGTGTGCATTTGGAAAGATGCGCGGCTTGACATAGGCGATCTCAAAGCCGCTGTTCGTGAATAGTTGGTTAATTGTAACCCGGGTGAACCATCTTAAGTGAGTTCGGTCCAGCAAGCCGCTGTCGGCATATTCGATTCTCCCTGTGTTGAGGCGGAGTTGAATGCTCCAGTGCTGCATGTTTGGAATGCAAGCGCACACACAGCCATTGGGGCTTAATAGTTCATGCGTTGAGCGCAGGACTTGCCACGGATCTTGGAGGTGTTCCAGCGTATCGCCAAACACCCAGCAGTCTGCTTGGCTGAGATCTTTTATTGCATCGCTTTGGATCAGATCCTCGATATTGCCGAAGCGCACCTCGTCGCAGTGTTGTTGGGCTGTTGTTGCATAGTCGGCATCGATCTCGATGCCGATATACCGGGTGTAGGGGTTGCGTTGCTTGTAGGCCAGGGCTAGGGCTCCTCTGCTACACCCAACCTCGACAACAGTTGCCGCTTTGGGCATCGCATCCAGCAGGTCTGGATTGGGTCTGTCGTGGGCTGGGGTTTGTTCCATGCTTCAGATCGGTGCTTCCGTTCCCTGAGCTTGATGCACCTCATCGCCGCCTAGGCCGAAGGCGGCATGAATAACTTGAAGTGCTTTCACCCCGTCGGCTTCTGCCACCACGCAGCTGGTTCGGATCTCGCTGGTGGCAATCAGCTCGATGTTGATGCTGGCGTCGGCCAGGCAGCGGAACATGCGAGCTGCCGTGCCAGGGGTGCAGGGCATGCCGGCACCCACGGCGCTGACCCGGGCGATTGCCGGACCTTCCTCGAAATGGGCCCCAGGCCATTGGCGCAGCAGATGGCTCAGGGCCTGTTCGGCGCGGGCCCGCTCGTCGCGCTTGAGCGTGAAACTCATGTCGCGGCTGAGTTGATCGCCCTCGCCGTGGGTGCGCTCCGACTGCACGATGGCGTCGAGGCTGATCCCGGCATCGGCCAGTGCCCGGCACACGGCGGCGGCGGTGCCGGGGCGATCGGGCACGCGGCGCACGGCCACCTGGGCCTGGTCGCGGTCGAGTGCCACACCACGCACGGCGGGCACGCCCAGCTCACAGGGCAACGGATCGTGGCGCAATTGGCCGTCTTGGAGCTCAAACGTGTCGGCGGCGCAGCGCAGGGCCTTGGCGCCCTGATGACCGGCCACCAGACAGCTCACCTTCACCTCGCTGGTGGCAATCAGGCGCAGGTTGATGCCGGCGCGGGCCAGGGCATCGAACAGGCGTGCGGCTACCCCGGGGCGGCCCATGATCCCGGCGCCGGAGATGCTCAGCTTGGCCATGCCGCCTTCGGCGGAGAGCTGGGCGCCGCCTTCACCGAGGCCTGCGCCCATGGTGGCCAGCACCTCGCGGCATACAAGCTGGGCCCGGTCGCGATCGGCGTCGGCCAGGGTGAAGGCGATGTCGTTGCTGGCCCCCTCGTGGGTGGCCTGCACGATCAGGTCCACGTTCAGCCCCGCCGCGCCCAGCGCTTCAAACAGCTGGGCGGCCACGCCGGGCCTGTCGGGCACGTGGGAGAGAGCCAGCACTGCCTGGCTGGATTCCAATTCGGCCCCATCCACAGGCTTGCCGAGCTCCAGGCCCTCGCTGCCGATGGGGCGGGGGTTGCCGCTGGTGAGCAGGGTTCCGGGGGCATCACTCCAGCTGGAGCGCACCACCAGGGGCACGCCGTAGTTGCGGGCGATCTCCACGGCCCGCGGGTGAAGCACGGCGGCGCCCAGGCTGGCCAGCTCGAGCATTTCGCTGCAGCTCACCTGTTCCATCAGCTGGGCGTCAGCCACCTTGCGCGGGTCGGTGGTGAGCACCCCAGGCACATCGGTGTAGATCTCGCAGGCATCGGCCCCGAGCGCTGCCGCCAGGGCCACTGCCGAGGTGTCAGAGCCGCCGCGGCCCAGGGTGGTGATTTCGGGGGTACCGGCTGCGCCACTGCTGGTGCCCTGGAAACCGGCGACGACTACCACGTGCCCATCGGCGAGCAGGCGGCGCAGGCGTTCGGTGCGGATCTCGAGGATGCGGGCGCGGCCGTGGGCCGATTCGGTGATGATCCCGGCCTGGGTGCCGGTCATCGACACGGCGGGCACGCCTTCGGCGTGCAGCGCCATCGAGAGCAACGCGATCGACACCTGCTCGCCGGTGGCCAGGAGCATGTCCATCTCGCGTTGGGGCGGATCACTGCTGATCGCCCGCGCCAGGCCAGTGAGCTCATCGGTGGTGTGTCCCATGGCCGACACCACGATCACCAGTTCATGGCCGTCTTCGCGGCAGCGGGCGATCCGGCGGGCCACCGCCTGGATGCGCTCCACATCGGCCACCGAGGTGCCCCCGAACTTCTGAACCAGCAGGGCCATCGAACCTGGGGCGCCGCGGAGGGCCGCCCACAACGGAATGGCTGATTATCCGTTGCTGCCGTACAGGCTGCTGCTGTGTCAGGGCTGGCTGCCGAGCAGGAACCCGTCGCGGAAGGCGTCGCCTGGATCAGTGCCGCGCTTGAGGGCCGCTTCCACATCCAGTAGCTGGCTCAGCAGCCGCAGGAAGCTGGCCGGGCGCTTGCCGCGGATCTGCTTGCGCATCACGTAGATGCGCTTGGGGTTGCCGATGCCGGCGGCCTTGGCGATGGCGTTCACGTCTTGCTCGCCCTTCTGATCGAGCATGGCCACCCATAGCCAGCCCCGGATCTGACTGGTGAGCGCAGCCACGATCCGCAGCGCTGGCTCATTGGCTGCCAGCAGAGAATCCACGAGCGCGATGGCATCGGCGGGCTTGCCCGCCAGCAGCGCGTCGCCCACCGCCAGGGCGTTGGTGCTCTGGCCACCTACCAGGGCCTGTACGGCTTCGAGAGTGATCGGGGCAGGTTGGCTGCTCTTGGCCGGTTTGTCCGGGGTTGCAGCTGTGGGATTCCCAATGGAAGCCGCATAGAGGCTGAGCTTCTCCAGCTCGCTGGCCAGCCGGGCGCTGTCGCTGCCGATCGCGGCGGCCAGGGCTTCGGCAGCGGCGGGCTCGAGCTTCAGGCCCAGCTCCGCGGCGGTGCGGTGCATTAGCTCCAGTTGGCCGGCCCCGTCCCAGATCGCGGGCAGCTGGAAGCTCTTTTCCGTGGCGGCCCCGGCCTTCACCAGCTTCTGCAGGGTCTTGGTGGTGCGCAGCCGGCCGTCGGGTTTGGCCGGATTCACCAGGAGCAGGTGGCAATCGGCGGGAATCAGCTCCAGCGCGTAGTCCAGTTGCTCAGCCAGTTCGGCTGGGCACTGGTTGCAGAACGGACTGCGCTGCACCATCACCACCCGCGCCCCATTGCCGAACGGCGGGGTGCGCGCCTCTTCCAGTGCCTGGGCGGCCTGGGCTGTGTCGTTGCCATCCAGGCGGCTGAGGTTGATCGCGCTCCAGGCCGGATCCACCAACTGCTCCACCAGCGCCTCTGTGGCGCGGTTGCGGGCCGCCTCGTCGTCGCCCCAGAGCAGGTGGATCGGCATCGCTGGAGGTTATGGCTGTTGTTGCTGCACGTTGCGTTGTGTCCGGATGCGCACGAGGTGCAGGCCGCCAGGGAGTTGGTCGTTTGTGAGCGAGGTGAGCGCAGGGTCGGCGCTGAGCAGACAGAGGCTGCCGCTGGCGATGGCGCAGGCCAGGTCTTCCGCAGGCTGCGGCGGCAGGTTGAGCTGCACTTCTAACCGGGCGGCCATGGCTGCGGTGCTGGCGTCGAGCGGCACCAGGGTCCAGAAGCTGGGCTCGCCGAACACCGCGCCGTAGCGCTCCGCCAGTGCGGGTTTGTCCGCCTGCAGCGCCCCCACCTGCAGCCGGTTGAGGCAGCGTGCGCTCAGAGCGCCCCGTGAACGTCCGTCGCTGATGGCCTCCATCCACGACTCCAGATCGCGGCAGGCCCGACCGTCACCGGCCAGATAGGCCATCAGGGCGGGTGTGTCGATGCACATCCCGGTGCGGAACCCAACGCTGGCAATCGTGGGTTCCGTGGGCGGTGGGGCAAGGGCCGTGCGCCGTTCGGGTCGTTGGTCCCAGAGCCCGTAGCCCGACCCCCGCAGACTTCCCAACGCATGCCGCTGCGGCGTGAATCGCTGATACAGGGGCACTAGGGCGGCCACCGGCTTGCTGTGGCGCCGAATCAGGGTCTGCTCGCCCGCCTCGGCCCGCTTCAGCAGTTCCGGCAGCCGTTTGCGGGCCTCTTCAGAGCCGAGCAGAAGCATGGTGCTCGCCTGGGGGACTTGCGTTTTGCCCGTTTAGGGATTCCGTACGGTCCGTACGGAATTTCATTCTCACGAATTCCCATCACCCCAGCGGCGTGGATCATCCGATCTTCACGGAGAGCATCCGCCGCATCAGGGAGGCCCTCGCCGATCCCGCCGCTCCTGCGCCGTGGCGGCAAGCGGCCCAGCGCTGGCCAGGCGGTCCCGAGCGCGACGTGCTCGAGCGCTGCATCCACAGCAGTGGCGATCTGGCGATAGCGCCGGATCTTGTGATTGCGCCGCCCCTCGCTGCAGCGCAGGGAGTGCAGGCGCTCGCGGCTGGCGCGGTGATCCTTACGGATACGGCGATGGCCGCCGCCGCCGTTGCGCCCATGGCCCGGCGCACCTTCGGCAATCCGGTGCGTTGCCTTTTGGATTGGGCCCCCGAGCAGGCCCCGGAAGGCGACACCCGCTCTGCTGCTGCGGTGAAAGCGGCCTGGGAGGAGCTCACTGCGGTGGGCAAGCTGGCCCCAGTGATGTTGGTGGGCAGTGCTCCCACGGCTTTGGAGCGGCTCTTGGATCTGGGGCTGGCGCCGTCACTTGTGATCGGGATGCCTGTCGGGTTTGTGGGGGTGGCTGAAAGCAAGCGCCGCCTGGCTCAGAGTGGCCTGGCCCACATCCGGCTTGAGGGTTCCAAGGGCGGCGCCGGACTGGTGGCCGCTGCCTGCAACGCCCTGCTGCGGGCTGCCTGGCTTCAGGCGGCGAGGTCCCCGCGCGTCTGAGCGGCGCGTGCCGCTGCACTGCCGTGCGGAACAGTGATGTGGCTGTTGGCTTCGATGCGGCCCAGCACCTGGCGGGCGCGGAGCACCACGTTGGCGGGCACGCCGGCTAGGCGGGCGGCTTCGATGCCATAGCTGCGGCTGGCGCCGCCGGGGGCCACCTTGTGCAGGAACAGCAGGGCGTCGCCGGTTTCCTCCACCAGGACCTGAGCATTGGCCACGTTGGGCAGCAGCTCGGCCAGCTCGTTGAGCTCGTGGTAGTGGGTGGCAAACACGCTGCGGGCCCGGAGATCGCCAGCCAGGTGCTCGGCCACGGCCCAGGCGATCGAGAGGCCGTCGAAGGTGGCGGTGCCGCGCCCGATCTCGTCGAGCAGCACCAGGGATCGCTCCGTGGCGTGGTGAAGGATGTTGGCCGTTTCGGCCATCTCCACCATGAACGTGGACTGGCCGGCCGCGAGGTCGTCGCCGGCGCCCACGCGGGTGAAGATCCGGTCGGCAATGCCCAGTTGCGCTGATTTGGCGGGAATCCAGCTGCCGACCTGGGCCATTAGCTGCAGCAGCCCGGTCTGGCGCAGATAGCAGCTTTTCCCGCTGGCGTTGGGCCCAGTGAGGATCACCAGGTCGGGCGCAGACGCGTGCTTCGGCGCAGCGTCCCCGGCGCAGGTTGAGCCCAGCTGAATGTCGTTAGGCGTGAAGGGTTCCTCGGCCAGCAGCTGCTCCACCACCGGGTGCCGGCCCGCTTCGATCTGCAGGGTGCGCGCGTCGGAGGCGTGCGGATCAGGGATCTCTGGGCAGCAGTAGTTGCCTGTAGCGGCCACCTCGGCCAGGCCGGCGATGGCATCGAGTTCGGCCACCAGCCGGGCGGCGGTACGGATCGGTGCGGCTTGCTCCCCCACCCGGGCCCGCAGGGCGGTGAACAGTTCGTATTCGCGCTGGGCGGCGCGGGCCCGCAGCTGCAGGATCCGGCCCTCGCGGGCCTTGAGCTCGGGCGTTACGAAGCGCTCCTCGTTGGCGAGCGTTTGGCGGCGGATCCAGTGCTCGGGCACGGCCTGGGCTTTGGCTTTGCTCACCGCCAGGAAGTAGCCAAAGGTGCGGTGGTACTGGAGCTTGAGCGTGTTGATGCTGCTGGCGGCCCGCTCGGCGGCTTCTTGCTCGGCTAGCCAGGCTTCCTGGTCGTCGAGTTGGTTGCGCAGGCCGTCGAGCACTGGATCCACCGTGTCGTGGATCAGGCCGCCCTCGGTGAGGCTCAGCGGCGGCGCGTCCACCAAGGTGTGGCGCAGTTCGGAAGCGATGACGGCCAGCACAGGCCAGGGCTGGGCCAGGGCCTGCAGCGGAGCGCTCGTGGTGTTGCTCAGCAGAGCGGCCAGCTGGGGGAGGCGCTCCAGAC
This sequence comes from uncultured cyanobacterium, assembly GCA_903862155.1. GTDB lineage: Bacteria > Cyanobacteriota > Cyanobacteriia > PCC-6307 > Cyanobiaceae > UBA5018. The sequence goes on from CAIOXF010000305.1 coordinate 7,307, forward strand.
CATCGGCCAGCGCCACCAGATCCCGCGCCGAGGCCGTGCCTGCTCCGGCCCGGCCCGCCAGCCGCTCCAGATCGCCCATGGGCCGCAGCAAACGGCGCACCCCTAGGCGGAGGGAGCGCTGGGCCACCAGCTCACTCACCCCGTTCTGACGATGCAGGATTTCGCCCCTGTTCACCAGCGGTGCCTCGATCCAGCGGCGCAGGCAGCGGCCGCCCATGGCCGTGAGCGTGCGGTCGATCGCCCACAGGAGCGAACCCTGGTGCTGGCCGCCCAGCTGGGTGCGGGTGAGTTCCAGGTTGCGGCGGGTGGCCGCATCGAGTATCAGCCGATCACCTGCGTGCCAGGTGGTGGGCAGATCGAGGGGCACGCGGCTGGGTGCTGCTTCGCCATCGGTGCTGCCCACAGTGGCGTCGAGATAGGCCACTAGGCCCCCGGCGGCTCGAAGCGCCAGCGGCACCTCGCCCAGTCCCAGGCCATCGAGGCTGGCCAGTCCGAAGCGCTCCTTGAGCGTGGCCGTGGCTTCCGGTGCTTCAAAGGGTGTGCGCGCCACCGGGGTGGAGTGCACGCCGCTCGGACACCATGCGTGCTCCGTTGCTTCACTAGAAAGCCCAGGCAGCAGCACCTCGGCGGCGTCTAGCTGCAGCAGCTCCTGGTGCAGGGCATCGCTGCCCTCGCGCTGGGTGACCCGGAATTCGCCGGTGCTCACGTCGGCCACGGCCAGGCCCCAGCGGGCTGCAGAGCCCTGGGGCCCTTCCACCATCACGGCGCACAGCCAGTTGTTGCGCCGCGCCGCGAGCATCCCCTCTTCGAGCACCGTGCCGGGGGTGAGCACGCGGGTGATGTCGCGCTTGAGCAGCTCGCCCTTGGCCGGCGTGGTCTCGAGCTGATCGCAGAGGGCCACGCTCAGGCCGCGGCGCACTAACTCCCCGCAGTAGCGCTCGGCGGCGTGGTGGGGGATGCCCGCCATTGGCACGCGGCCAACGCTTTTCCCTCCCTCCTTGCCGGTGAGCGTGAGCTCCAGCAGGCGCGAGAGCGTGATGGCGTCCTCGAAGAAGCACTCGAAGAAGTCGCCCAGCCGGTAGAGCAGCACCCGCTCGGGATGGGCCAATTTGAGCTCCACGTAGTGGCGCAGCATCGGCGTGAGCTGCTGCGGATCCACCAGGCTGTGGTGGTGCCACTGGGGCAGGTCGGACTCCGAGGCTTCGCCTGCTTGCTCAGAGGCGGCGGGTGCTTCTCCGGGCTGCTGAGCTTCAGGCGCTGGCACTGGTGCCGATGTACTGGCTTGGCGCTGGCGGGGACGCTGGGCCGCGTCGGCGCTCAGGGCCGCTGAATCGAGCTCTTCCGTCGGTTCGCTGCTCGTGCCAGTTCCTTTGCGGTGACTGGCGCTCTTGCGGCCTTTGGCCTGGGCCGGTGCGCCAAACAGATCGCCCTGAAGGCCCAGGCCAGCCATGAGCGAAAGCTGCTGCTCGGCTTCCGCGGCCACGGCCCCTTCCTGTTGCTGGGGCTGGATCGTAAGAGGCCCGTCTGGCATCGAGTTGTGAAGGATGCCTATCAAGGCCCGCGGAGGCCCCTTGGCTGCGTGTGAGAATCCGCCAACTGACCGGCCGGCATCCAGCTGATCCATGCAGATCCTCAACACCCTCACCGTTCTGGCCCTGGTGGTGATGTCGTTCGCGCTGATCGTGGCCGTGCCTGTGCTTTACGCCAGCAGTGAGGATTCCGGTCGTTCCAACCGGCTGATCCTGCTCGGCGGCATTGCCTGGGTAGCCCTGGTGCTTGTGAATTGGGGCATGAGCTTCTTTGTGGTCTGACCCGAAGAAAAGACC
>CAIOXF010000306.1 GCA_903862155.1 uncultured cyanobacterium
AGCCGGAGGCGGCACCAGGGCCAGGGTGCGATCGGCGCGGGGAACCGGACCGGTGCTATCGGGCATGGCGAGGGCCTGGGCCGCGCTCAGGGCCTGGGCTGCCGCAGGGAAACGCTGGGCCCCATCCATGCCCAGGAGCCGAGCCAGAAACGCCTGCAGCTGGGGCTCGTTGCCCAGGGCCGCCGGCCAACACCACTGCAGGCTCACCGGATCCAGGAGCTTCTCGGGCGGATCGCCGGCGAGCAGCACCAGGGCCGTGACCCCCAGGGAATAAAGGTCCATCCAGGGCTGGGGCTCCGCGCCCTGCGCCAGCTCCGTTGGGGCGTAGCCAGGCGTGGCGCACGCGGAGCCGCACACCAGGCCGAAATCGAGCAGCACCGGCAGGCCATCGCTGTCGCGGCGCAGCAGGTTGGAGGGGCCGAGATCGCCGTGCACCAGCTCCTGGCCGTGCAGCACGGTGAGCACCGGAAGCAACTGGCGCAGCAGCAGCAGCACCTCGCCCGCGCCGAACACCAGCTGCCGCTCCCCCCGCGCAGCAATCAACTGCTGGTAGGTGCGGCCGCTCTGCCATTCGCGCACCAACCACAGGGCATCGCCCTCCCGGATGGCGGCGCCCAGCCGCGGCACCTGGGGATGGAGCACGCCCTGGAGCCGGCCCCACAGCTCGCCAGCGCGGACCAGATCAATGGGGGCGGTGAGCTGACGCAGCGCCACCGGGGCATCAGCGGCGAGCTGATCCGTGGCGCGCCAGAGCGCACCCTGCGCACCCTGGCTGAGGCACTGCTCAAGCCGATATCGCCCGGCTATCACCAGGCCCGCGGCGGGGGATGCCATCAGGCCACTCCGGCAGCGGCACGCTCGGGCTGGTGCAGACCTTTCGCGGCCAGCCAGTCGGCGTCGTAGAGGCGGGAGCGATAGCGGTCGCCGCTGTCGCAGAGCACGGTCACGATCGTGTGCCCGGGGCCCATGCGGCGAGCTGTTTCCACGGCCGCGGCCACGTTGATTCCCACCGAACCACCGAGGAACAGGCCCTCCTGCCAGAGCAGGTCGTAGATCGTGGCAAGGGCCGACTGGTCGTCGATGCGCACGGCGTCGTCGATCGGAGCGCCCTCCAGGTTGGCCGTCACGCGGCTGTTGCCAATCCCCTCGGTGATCGAACTGCCCTCGCTGGCCAGCTCACCGGTGGTGGCCCAGCTGTAGAGGGCACTGCCGTGGGGGTCGGCCAGCACGCAGCGCAGCTCGGGCTTCTGCTGCTTGAGGTAGAGCGCCACGCCGGCATAGGTGCCGCCCGTGCCGGTGGCTGCCACCCAGGCATCCACGTTGCCGCCGGTCTGCTCCCATATCTCCGGACCGGTGCTGTTGAAGTGGGCGCGGCGGTTGGCCAAGTTGTCGAACTGATTGGCCCACACGGCACCGGGCGTTTCCGCAGCGATGCGCCCCGAGAGCTTCACGTAGTTGTTGGGGTCGCGGTAGGGCACCGCCGGCACCGTGCGCACTTCCGCCCCGAGGCTGCGCAGCAGGCCGATCTTCTCGGCCGACTGGGTTTCAGGGATCACGATCAACGCCTTGTAGCCGCGAGCGTTGCAGAGGTGGGTGAGGCCGATGCCGGTGTTGCCGGCGGTGCCTTCCACCACCGTGCCGCCTGGCTTGAGCAGGCCCTGCTCCTCCGCCTCCATCAGGATCCCGAGGGCGGCCCGGTCTTTCACCGAACCACCGGGGTTCATGAACTCCGCCTTGCCGAGGATCTCGCAGCCGGTGAGCTCGCTCAGGGCATTGAGGCGAATCAGGGGGGTATTGCCAACGGCACCAACGAAACCCTGCGTGATGCCGCCCATGGCGCTGGCCTGCCCTGCTGTGATCTCGGTGGCGGGATCGTAGGCAAGCCGCCTAACGTCGAGCCCGAGAGATGTTTCCAAGATGACGGCGACGCTCTCGATCCCCCTCGGGCTCCGGCTTGCAGCGGTGCGCAGGCGCAGCGTGGACCTGATCGCGCCGCTGGAGCCGGAAGACCTTTGCCTTCAGGGCATGGCCGATGCCAGCCCGCCCAAGTGGCACCTGGGCCACACCACCTGGTTCTTCGACACCTTCCTGTTGCAGGAACCCCGGATCCAGGCCCTGGCGAGCGATTACATGCCGCCGCCGGAGCGCTGGGGATTCCTGTTCAACAGCTATTACGACGCGGTGGGCGCGCGCCATCCGCGGCCCCAGCGGGGCCTGCTCACCAGGCCGCCGATGGCGGAGGTGCTGGCCTGGCGCGAGGCGGTGGATCGAGCCCTGGAGCGGGTGATCGAGGGGCTCTTCAGCTGGCCGGAGGCTGAGGCGTCGCCATGGCTGGCCTTAATCGAGCTGGGCCTGCAGCACGAGCAGCAGCACCAGGAGTTGCTGCTGATGGACCTGCTCGATGGCTTCAGCCGCAATCCCCTGGAGCCCGCTTATACCGACGAGCCAGAAGAGGCCTTTGCCCAGGCCCAGAGCCGCTCAACACCAGGGGAATGGCTGGAGCATCCCGGCGGGCTGTTTGAGATCGGGCACATCCCCGGCAGTGGCTTCCACTTCGACAACGAAGCGCCCCGCCATCGCAAGTGGCTGGAGCCCTTCGCCATCGCCCCGCAGCTGGTGAGCAATGGCGACTACGAGGC
>CAIOXF010000307.1 GCA_903862155.1 uncultured cyanobacterium
AGGGCCCGGGCCTTCACCGGACTGGGCACCAACGCCTTGCCCCGGCCGCGGCGCCGATCCGGCTGGCTCACCACCCCCACCAGCTCGTGGCCCGCCGCCACCAGCGCATCAAGGCTTGGCACCGCATAGGCCGGGGTGCCCCAGAACAGGATTTTCATGGGGCCATTGTGGTGATGGTGCGGGCCAGAGCCCTGAGCTTCACGCCTCGCCGGTGATCGAGAGGCCCTCCACCCAAACCATCGGGCAGAGGCCGTCGGGGGTGACTTTGGGCTCAGCTTCAAAGCCCACGATGGCGTTGAGCACGCTGCGGATGTCGCCGGCCACGGTGGCCGCCTCGACCGAGCGGGCTTCGCCATCCTTCACCAGCCAGCCATCGAACGGCAGCGAGAAGCTGCCCTGGCTGGCCTTCACCCCGGCATGGAGGGCGGAGAGGGAATCGATCCACACGATCGGTTCGCCGGCCTGGAAGCGATTGAGGCCCTGCTGGCCGCCGCTGCTGCCAGCGGCGGCACCGATCTCAAACCAGTCGGCACCCACCGACACCTTCGCCCCCAGGCCAGCGTGGCCGGTGGGCTCCACGCCAAAGGCGCGGGCGGTGGCTTCTGAATGGAGGAAGTGGCGCAGCACGCCACCCTCCACCAGAGCCAGTCGGCGGGTGGGGGTGCCTTCGCCGTCGAAAGCGGAGGCGCCGATGTTGCCGGGGTGCAGGCCGTTGTCGTGGATCGAGAGGAACGGCACCGCCAGCTGCTGGCCCAGCGACTCTTTGCTGCTCAGGCTGACGCCATCGAGCACGGCGCGGGCGTTGAACAGGCTGCTGAAGGCACCGATCAGATCGAGGAACGCCTCGGGGCTGAACACGCAGGTGTAGCGGCCCGTGTCGATGGGGGCGTAGTCGAGGTGGCTGATCGTGCGCTCGGCCGCCTCATTGATGCAACCGGCGATATCGAGATCGCTGGCGCCGTAGGCCAGGCGCACGGCACCGGCGCTGCGCGGTTTGCGGCCGGTTTCCTCAGCCCGGGCGTAGAGGTACACGCTGGCGGTGGTGAGCTGCTGCTGGCGGCAGGCACCGTTGCTGTTGAGGTAGATGCGCTCGCTGCTGCGTTCCGCCAGGCCGTTGTAGGGAACGGTGCCGATGGCGTTGTGGCGGTCCAGCAGCTCGGCTTCCGCGCCCTTGAGCGTGTCGAGCAGCTGCAGGATGCCGCGGGGTTCATGCAGTGGCTGATCCAGCTGGGCCACCGGTGCGGTGGCCAGGGGCGAGAACTGGGGTGTGTCGCTGGGGTTGCCGAAGGCGCTGGCGGCATGGGCGCCGGCCAGGGCGCGCTCCAGGCCGGCCTCGGAGAGATCGGAGGTGCTGGTGATGCCCACCAGCCCGTCGCCGTTCCACACCCGCACGGTGATCGAACTGCGCTGGGCGCCCTTCATCTGCTTGGCCTCGCCCCGGTCCACCTGCACGGAGGTGTCGGTGCTGCAGGCCGCGCCCAGATCCCACTGTTGGATGCCCCGGCCTTGGGCCAGCCGCTCCAGGGTGCTGCGCAGGTCGCCGGCATTGAGGCCCGGGATTGGAGAGGTGATGGTCATGATCAGCGGCCCCCCACGGTGATCGAGTCCACCTTGATGTGGGGCTGGCCCACGGTGACGAAAATGCTGCCGCTCACTGATCCGCAGAAGCCGGCGGCCAGCTCCAGGTCGTTGGCGCACATCGAGATGCGTGGCATCACCTCCTTGGCCTCGCCAATCAGGGTGGCGCCCTTCACGGGTTTGGTGAGCTGGCCGTTCTCGATCAGGTAGCCCTCCTCCACGGCGAAGTTGAACTGGCCGGTGGGGCCCACCGAGCCGCCGCCCATGGCTTTGCAGTAGAGGCCCTTGTCGACGGAGGCAATCAGCTCCTCCGGGGTGTGGGGTCCGGCTGCGATGTAGGTGTTGCGCATGCGGCTGGCGGCCGCGAAGGTGTGGCTCTGGCGGCGTCCGCTGCCGGTGCGGCTGTGGCCGGTGCGCAGTTCGCCGGCCCGGTCGCTAAGGAAGCGCTTGAGCACGCCGTTCTCAATCAGCACAGTGCGCTGGGCCTCCATACCCTCGTCATCCATGCAGAGGGAGCCGAAGGCACCGTCGGTGAGGCCCTCATCGATGGCCGTCACGGCCTCGTGGGCGATGGGCTCGCCCACCCGTTCGGCGAAGGGGGTGGTGCCGCGTTCCACCTGGGTGGTTTCGAGCAGGTGGCCGCAGGCCTCGTGGAAGATCACCCCGCCGAAGCGGTTGGCCATCACCACCGGCATCTGGCCCGCCTCTACGTAATCGGCGTAGAGCATGGTGCCGGCGCTGTCGCACACCTCTCGGGCCGACTGCTCGGCATTCCACTCGCGCAGGTCATCGGGTCGGCCGGAGGTGCCGTAGCGGCGCCCCACGCTGGAGCGGTGCTCCCCATCGGCGGCCAGCACGTTCAGCCCCACCGATTGATGCAGGCGGATGTCGCGTCCGAAGGTGCCGTCGCTGGAGGCCACCAACACCTCCTGCCAGTCGCGGGCATAGCTGCCGCGGCGCACCTGCAGATGTTTGCCGTGGCGCTCCAGCAGACCGGTGCCCTGCAGCAGGCGCTCGGTGGCTTCCTGCAGTTCCGGGCAGCGGTGCAGCCAATCCACCTTGCTGGCGCCGAAATCGCGCAGGCCGGGCAGGCCCTCAAAGCCGCTGGCGGCCGCTGTGCTTGCGTGCAGGCCCAGCATGCCCAAGGCCTGTTCCAAGGCCCGGCGCAAACCAACCTCGGAGAGGTCGTTGCTGCTCACGAAGCCGTCGCGTTCGCCGCGGAACACGCGGATGCCGGCCCCAGCGCCGAAGGCCGGGCTCACGCTGGTGATCGTGTCCTGCTCGGCCAGCACGCCGAGGTGGTCGGTGCGCTCGAGGAACACCTCCACCAGATCGGCACCGGCGCTGCGGCCCAGGGCCAGCAGGGGTTCCAGGCGGCTGCGCCAGGCGTCGTCGAAGCAGTCGAGGCGGAGAAGCGCTCCGGCGCTGCCGGGGCTGGCGGAGACGACCACAGGCGACGGGTGAGTGATGGCACGGTTCCTAGCAAGAAGGCCCCGGCCGTGGAGGCCGGGGCCCACGGGGATCGCCGAAACCCGGAGGCTTCAGAGGGGCAATCAGCGCACGGCTGGCTGGAACTGCTCGCTGCGAATGGGCTTCATCAAGAAGAGCTGGGCCATCTCGGTGGCATTGGCCACCCAGTAAGGGAGCTTGCGCAGGGC
>CAIOXF010000308.1 GCA_903862155.1 uncultured cyanobacterium
CCAAGGGCAGCAAGGAGATCCCTCTTCACTTGGAGCCCCGCTGTGGCCCGCTCACCGATCACTACTACCCCTCAGCCCTGCTGGAGGATCTGCGTGAACCGCAGCAGCCCACCCCCTCCAATGGAAAGGGCAAGCTCGATCGCAAGTTCTACGAGAAGGAACTGATCCGGCTTCAGGAGGAGCTGGTGAAGATGCAGTACTGGGTGAAGGCCTCGGGCTTTCGCCTGATCGTGTTGTTTGAGGGTCGGGACGCAGCTGGCAAGGGCGGCACGATCAAGCGCGTCACCGAACCCCTCAACCCCCGTGGCTGCCGGGTGGTGGCCCTGGGCACCCCGAGCGATCAGCAGAAAACCCAGTGGTATTTCCAACGCTACGTGGAGCACTTCCCCAGCGCTGGGGAGATCGTGATCTTCGATCGCAGCTGGTACAACCGCGCCGGTGTGGAGCGAGTGATGGGCTTCTGCACCGAGCGGGAGGTGGACGAGTTCATGCAGAGCTGCCCGCAGTTTGAGCGGATGCTGGTGCGCTCCAGGATCGTGCTGCTCAAGTACTGGTTCTCGGTGAGCGACGAGGAGCAGGAGGCTCGTTTCCTGGCTCGCATCGACGATCCCACCCGCCGCTGGAAGCTCAGTCCGATGGACCTGGAGGCCCGCCAGAAGTGGGAGGAGTTCTCCCGTGCCAAGGACGAGATGTTCTCCCACACCAACATCCCCGAGGCACCATGGTTCACGGTGGAGGCCGACGACAAACGCCGGGCTCGCCTCAACTGCATCCATCACCTGCTCAGCAAGGTGCCTTACGAAGACATGACGCCGCCGGCGATCAAGCTCCCGGCCCGTCCGAAGATGCAGCACATGGAACGGCCGCCCCGCTGGGAGCAGTTCTTCGTGCCGAATCGCTATCCCTGATCACCGCGATGACCGACAAACCCCAACGTCCAAGCTGGCTTAACTGGATCTTCCTGGGGGCCTTCCTCTGGTCGTCGTGGCAGTTGGCCGGTCTCTGGTTTCAACGCTTGCACGGTTGAGGCCAGCGTCGCTGGGCCGTGGCGTCGAATCCGCGCTAAACAGGCCCCACTGCCGCTGGTTGCTCACGTGATTTTCCGCCCCATCCTGCTGGCCATGGCGGCTGCTACCGCCAGTGCTGCTGCCTTTGCCCCGGCCGCTGCACGCGCCGATTGGGTGAACTACAGCTCCCGCGTGTCGGAGGTGGATGCCTGCAACCAGGCCCAGTACCTGGTGCCCCAGGGCGCCACAGTCACCACCATGAAGGTGCGCCAGTTCACCGACAAGCAGGGCTATGGCTTCACCTGCAAGGTGAAGTGGAGCCAGTCGCCTAAAGCCCAGCCCACCCGCATGCCGATTCTGTTTGGCCCAGTGTGGAGCTGAACTCGGCGGAAGCGAAGTTGGCCTGCTGCGGATGCGCCTGATTCCCGGCTGAGCGGGCAGTCGTTTTCAGGGTGGAGATGTCCCTTCGGACCTCCCTTCACGATGACCATGACCCACTGCGAATCCCTGAGCGATCACGAGGCTGAAGTCCTCAGCGGCGGCAACTGGTGCATGCCCACGCCCCACGCCCCCAAGCCGCCCTGCATGCCGAAGCCCCCGACCCTTTGCATGCCGGTGATCCATCTGCCGGAGATTTGCATCCCCAAAATCAGCCTTGACTGGGGCAAGTGCAAGCCCAACCCCAGCCCCTGCTGAGGCCCGTTGGCTGTGGAGCTCAGCCCGCCGTTCGGCGGGCTTTTTTGTTGGCCAGCTATTGAACGGAGAGGGTGTCCGTACACAGCGGACGAGATTGGCTGCTACGGGACGGCCTTGGACGGCTGGCGTGGCCTTCTATACCGTCATCTATACCGCCATTCACTGTCTGTGATGGATGACTGCGGTTGGGTGCGGGTGTTGGCCACCGCTGAGCAGGTGCGCACGGAGCGTCCCGGCATGGAATGGGCCGCCAAGGCGGGCCTGGTGAGGATCCATGGAGCCCACCGAAGCGTGTTGCTGGTGGAGGCCCTGGACGTGCCCTGGGGCTGAGCAGACACCGCAGGTCTCTGGTCGGTTTTGCTGAGCGCACCTCTCGGTGCGACGACGGCCGTCCCTCAGCGTGCCACGGCTGCGCCGTGGCGTGCATCGGCCAGCCGCCGCCGCCCTCCGCTCCGAGGCAGGCATGGGGGTGGAGGGCATAGCTGCTCTCCCGC
>CAIOXF010000309.1 GCA_903862155.1 uncultured cyanobacterium
AGCGCCGCCCATTCGGCCTGGCGCCTCTCCAGATCCTCCAACTCATGGGGCGGATGCAGCCCCAGATGGCGCGACGGCAGCTCGAGGGCCGCGGCATTCGGCAGCACCCCCAGCAGCGGCACCGCGATGCTGGCCAGGGCTTCCGTGAGCAGCAGCCGGTGACGCGCGCTGCCCACCCGGTTGAGCACCACCCCCGCCAGCTGCACCGGCCGCGGCCCCATCTCCAGCCCGTGGTCGCGGAAGCCCCGCACCAGCGCCGCCAGGGATCCGGCCTGCCGCGACGCCTCCACCACCAGCACCACCGGCAGCTCCAGCTGGGCCGCCACCGCCGCCGAGCTGCCCTGGCTACTGGAGCCCAGTCCGTCGAACAGGCCCATCACCCCTTCCACCAGGGCGAGGTCGGCGCGGCTGCCATGCCACTGGAAGCTGCGCTCCACCCACGCCGCGCCGCAGAGCAGGGGGTCGAGGTTGCGGCAAGGCAGGCCGCTCACCCGGCTGAGCAGCTGGGGATCGAGGTAGTCGGGCCCCACCTTGAACGGCTGCAGCTTCAGGCCCCGTTGCTTCGCCAGGGCCGCCAGGCTCAAACTCAGCAGCGTTTTGCCGCTGCCACTGCTCGGGGCGGCGATCAGGCAGGGCAAGGCCGCGCGGCTAACTCGGAAGCAGCTTGGCAGCGATCGGGGCCGCGGCGGCCAGCAGTGGGTTGGTGGAGTCGTGGCCGCCGCCCAGCAGCCGCGCCAGCTCCATCTCCTCGCTCTCGTTCGGGAGCGGCACCACCTCTTCCGCCAGCTCCATGCTCGCCATGCCGCCCGATTCCAGGCGCATGCACCCGCCCGACTCGGAGCAGAGGATCACGCACAGCGGCGCACCGGGGCTGCCGCCGGCCGGGCGTTGGCAGATCAGGCGCAGGCCCACCAGGGCGCCGGGGTGGGTTTTGGGCACGCCCACCGGCACCGGCATCAGCCGGAACTGCACGGTTTGGCCGTCGCTGCGCTCGAACTCGGCACCGATGCCGTTGCTGCCGCCACCGTTACTGCCGCCGCCATTGCCCGGCACGGTGTAACTGTTCACCAGGTGCCAGCCCAGCCGGTCGGCGATCCAGGCCGCCAGCAGCAGACCCTTCACCGGGTGGTCGCCCTCCACGTCGATGTCGAGCTGCACCACGTGGGCCAGGGCATCGCGCCGGGCCGGTGGGTCGAACACCATCGCCAGCGACTCACGCCAGCTGCGCAGCCGCAGCCAGTTCAGGTCGTTGATCGCCTGGCCCGCATCAATCCGGTCCACCAGGATGTCGAGGCAGCGGCGCGGGCTGCCCAGGGAGCTGTCCACCACCAGGCGCCGCGTGGGTGGGGCCAGGGCCTCCAGCATCTCGGGGGCCTCATCGAGGCTGGAGTTCCACCACACCCAGCAGGGCAGCTCGTGGTGGATCAGCGGCTGCACCAGATCCAGCCCCTGCTGCAGCGAGCCCATCCCGCCCCGCAGCACCACCACATCGCCGCAGGCCGCGCCGGCACCGCCGTCTTCCGGCAGGGGGCAGTAGGCGGCCACCAGGGTTTCCAGCGGTTGGGCCGCATCGAGGGTGGGGGCCAGGGTGATCAGGCGCCTGGGCATGTGGGCGCTGATGGCGCTCTCCACGAACTGGCCGCGCAGGTCTTCGGTGTGGTGGCTGCCTGGGAGTTTGCCCAGGGCCCAGGCCAGCCGCGGATCCATGGGGGCGGTGCTGATCGGCAAACCGCAGCCCGCCACCTCCGCCCGCGCCGCCTCCAGCAGCTCGGGGCTCAGCAGCCCGGTGATCGGCCCGTCGGCCCTGCCGCTGCGCACCAGCTGTTGCTCCAGCCAGGAGCCCTCCCACACCACCAGCGAGAAGGTGGCGGCACCGGCCGAATGTTCCAGGTCGTGCTGCCAGAGCTGCTCGAGGTAGCCACCGAGCTCCTCGGGCGGTAAGGCGGTGGGGGCCTGGAGGGTGAGCTGGGCCATAACAGAAACGGGTTGGCGGGAAGGCTGAGAGGCGAAACGGGCAATCAGACGATCAGGGGCGGCGCCAGCCCAGGCCGTCATCGGCCAGCAGGGCATCGGCGGCGGCAGGACCCCAGGTGCGCGCTTCGTAGGGATGCACCGGCAGCTGCCAGGGGGCGTCTTCGATCAGCTCCAGCAATGGCGTGTACAGGCGCCAGGCCGCCTCCACCTCGTCGTTGCGGGTGTAGAGGGTGGGATCGCCGAGCATGGCGTCGGCCAGCAGGCGCACGTAGCCCTCGTCACTGGGTTCGCCGAAGCTCTCGTCGTAGCTGAAGGCCATGTCCACCGGCCGGCTGCGCATGCCGGAGCCGGGCGCCTTCACCTCGAAGCGGAACTCGGCCCCCTCATCGGGCTGGATGCGCAGGATCAACTGGTTGGCGGTGGGGGCGCCGCCCGCCGCATCAAACAGATGCACCGGCGCCTCGCGGAAGGTGAGCACCACTTCGCTCACCCGCTTGGGCAGGCGCTTGCCGGTGCGCAGGTAGAAGGGCACGCCCTGCCAGCGCCAGTTGTTGATGAACAGCTTCATCGCCACATAGGTTTCCGTGGTGCTGTTCGGGTTCACGCCGGGCTCCTGGCGATAGCCGGCGATCGGGTTGGCCTTGGAGCCGCCCGTGCCGTACTGGCCGCGCACGCAGCATTTCCAGGGCTCCTCCTCGTTGGCCAGGTGGGCGGCCTGCAGCACCTTGGCCTTCTCGTTGCGCATCGCTTCCGGATCGAAGCGACCCGGGGCCTCCATCGTGGTGAGGGCCAGCATCTGGGTGAGGTGGTTCTGCACCATGTCGCGCAGCGCCCCGGAGGATTCGTAGTAGCCGGCGCGCTCCTCCACCCCCACCGTTTCGGCCGCCGTGATCTGCACGTTGGCGATGTAGTTGCGGTTCCAGATCGGCTCGAAGATCGTGTTGGCGAAGCGCAGCACCAGGATGTTCTGGACCGTTTCCTTGCCCAGGTAGTGGTCGATGCGGAAGATCTGCTTCTCCTTGGCGCAGGCCTGCACGATCCGGTTGAGCTCCTGGGCGCTGCCGTAGTCGCGGCCGAAGGGCTTCTCGATCACCACCCGGCTGCGGTCGGCATCCGCCAGCAGGCCCGCGTTGGCCAGGGCCCGCGTGCCACTGCCGTAGAAGGTGGGTGACACCGACAGATAGAAGGTGCGGTTGCCGCGGGTGGCGCGTTGGCGATCGATCGCGTCGAGCCGTTCACCCAGCTTGGCGATGGTGCTCGTATCGGAGAGGTCTGCCGGTTCGTAGAAGAGCCCCTGGCTGAAGCGCTCCCAGGCGTGCTTGTGCTCGGCGATGGTGTCGGCCAGGGCCTCGGCCATCCGGGCCCGGAAGTCGTCGTCGCTCCAGGGGCGGCGGGCGCAGCCCACCACCGCGAATTCACTGGGCAGGCGCCGCTGGCGGAACAGCTCGAACAGCGCCGGCACCAGCTTGCGATGGGTGAGATCACCGCTGGCGCCGAAGATCACCAGGCACTGGGGTGCGATCACCCGCTCCTGGCGGAGCCCCACGCGCAGGGGATTGGTGAGCATGCTGCTCATCAGGGGGCCGTCGGCTGCCCTCTGGTTTAACGGCGCCAGGCCCCATCCCCAAGGGTTAGCGGATTTTGTGACGGAGCCTGTGGGCAAACCAAAAAAAAGCCCGCCGGTGAGGGCGGGCTGTTGAGGGCTCGGGGCGTTGAGGGCTCGCGGCGGTGTGCCGAAGCTCAATAGGTTTCCACGTGCCAGCGCTCGGCCTTCTTGAGCTGGGGACGCAGCTCCGACCAATCGAGGCCCTTGGCGGCGGCGGCGGCGGCCATCGCCTCGTCGATGCCGGGCTCCATGCCCTTCAGACCGCACATGTACACATGGGTCTTGGGGTTTTCGATCATCGCGAAGATCTCGTCGGCACACTCCAGAACACGGTCTTGGATGTACATCCGGCCGCCCTTGGCGTTCTGCTGCTCGCGGCTGATCGCCTTGGTGTAGCGGAAGTTGTCGGGGAATTCCCGCTGGTAGTGCTCGAAGTCGGCGTCGTACAGCAGGTTCGGGGTGAGCGGAGCACCCATGAACAGCCAGGCCTTGCCGCGGAAGTGCCAACCGTTCGTCTCACGCTCAGCCGGCTCGAACATGCGGCGCAGGTAGGTGCGCATCGGCGCGATGCCGGTGCCGGTGGCCAGCATGATGATGTTGGCGTCTTCATCGGCGGGTAGGAGCATTTCCTTGCCCACCGGGCCGGTGATCTTCACCTGGGCGCCCGGCTCGATGTCGCACAGGAAGGTGGAGCACACCCCGTTGATGGTTTCGCCGTCCTTCTCGTACTGCAGCTGCCGCACGCAGAGCGACACGGTGTTGCCCGCCATGTTGTCGCCGTGGCGGGTGCTGGCGATCGAATAGAGGCGCAGCTTGTGGGGCTTGCCCTTGGCGTCGGTGCCGTCGGGAATGATGCCGATGCTTTGGCCTTCCACGTACTGCAGCTGGGGATCGCCGCCGCTGAGGTCGAAGGTGATGTGATTCACCCGGCCGATGGCGCCCTCGCCAACGAGGCTGTAGTTCTCCACCACCGTGCCGATGAAGGGATCCTTCGGCTTGTACGTATTGACCGGAACGTCGGCGTGGGACACGTGGTGAGCGGGTGTGGGGGCGGGGGCTGCGGCAGGGGCTGGGGCAGAGGCTTCCGTGGCAGTGGGCTCGGTTTCGGGCTTGGCTTCAGCCGTGCCGCCCTGGCCGTCGCTGCTCAGAACAGCGGTGATGCGACCGCCCTGGCGGGCGATGGTGCCCATCAGGCCCTGCAGCTGGGAGAAGGGCACGGTGATGCGGCGCTCGGCCTGACGCTGACGGCCAACGCCCAGCGACTCCACCACCACGGTGAACATCCGCCCGTCGGACTGGGTTGCACGGTCTGTGGACACCCGCATGCAGTCAGCGCCTGGAAAGCGCGCTGATCATAGAGAACATCCGGCAATGGCCGGCCTTGTTGGTGAAGCGGGCACCAAAGGGCGGATCCGGTTAGCTTTGTGCGCCAGCACACATCTCGCTGCTCCTTGGCTCCGTTGCTTGCCAGGCCCGCAACAACCACCGAGGACCGACTGTCTCTCCTGATGGAGAGCTGCAGCCTCGACACCATCCAGCAGGAGATGGAGCGGCTGCCCCAGGGCGTCCGTCGCCTCGCGGTGCAACTGCGCACCGGCCTCGACCCCCAGTGGCTGTGGGCGGTGCTCACCGATTACGAAAATCTTCATCGCTTCATCCCCAACTTGGCCAGCTCGCGCCTGCTCTGGCGCCGCGGCAGCACGGTGGGTCTGGAGCAGGTGGGCAGCCAGAGCTTCTGCGGCCTGCGTTTCACCGCCCGGGTGGAGATTGAGCTGGATGAAGACCGCCCAGCCAGCCAGCTCCTGTTCCGTTTGGTGAAGGGCGACTTCCGCCGCTTTGAAGGCAGTTGGGCCGTGCACCACGACGAGCGCGGCACCTCCCTGCTCTATGAGCTCACGGTGCAGGGCAAGCCGGGCATGCCCATCGCCCTGATCGAGCAGCGGCTGCGCGAAGACCTGGCCAACAACCTGCGC
>CAIOXF010000310.1 GCA_903862155.1 uncultured cyanobacterium
CCCTAGCTGATCGACACCAACGATTCAGCGCCGGCCCCCGACTGAGCATTTGTCTCAGTCGGGGCTTTTTATTGGACTCGCAGCGAAGCATGGATGAGACGTGCGCGACATGCTTACTGACGTGGAATCCGTTGTCGTCGGCGGGCAATACCAGAGCCCCCTGGCCACATGGGGCGCGATGCCTGCTATGTCTCAGCAGGCTCATATCACTTGCCGGCCGAGACTAGCGCCAAGTCCCATCCGGGACGCGTGATTCAGTCTGATAACGGCGGACATGAGTTCAGTTGCACTCAATTGGATCGCAGGTGGCAGCGCCAGGCGGAGACAACTCGAGGACAGCGGTAAGACGTCGCGCCAATCTCACATCCGCGGCTCTTTGCGTCCAGTCATCAGTCGCATCTGATGGAAATGCGACACTGGTTGAGGCTGGCTGGGGCTTCGCTGCAAGGCGTTTGCTGGCTGCCCAGATCGTGTGCCAAAGGCCTGTTACGGAGCCGGGCCAATATCGGGAAGGTATCAGGCAAGCAAAAGGCGGGTCCGAAAGCGCGTGGCGACCGCCCGCCTGGCCGGCATTTTGGCGCTGTCCACACTGCGTACCTGCATCAGACACAGATACGCGGAGTCTGAGAACCAAGTAATGAGAGGGATTCAGCTGCGTCCAGTACAAGTTGGCCAACGGTGCGGACAACGCTTCCGGGCTGAGCACACCCCTCGCAACTCATCGACGGGCAGAACGGCATATCGACGCGGCCAGATAAGAGCGTGGATGGAAGATCAGGCGCTGACCTACCGTGCCTCGCCTCAGGCAAGCAGAATCGCAGGTTTTCAAGAGTCTCATTAGTCGCTTCTAATTGTCTGCTTGGGTCTGCTGGCGGTGGCCGGGTGGGACTCCTGCGACGGGCTGTTATCGCCTCAACCTGTCAGCGGCACATGAAGTGACTCGCGCTCACAGGGGCCACAACTGCAGGGCATGCGGCGAGGCGCAGCGGCAGGACCTCGCAAGCCAGACAGAGGGTGGCGGCCTCTCTGTCTCATCGAGGTCGTCCTCTAGGACTCGGCAAGAGTCCCGCCCGGTACACGCAAGACAAGAAGATGGCCTTGGTTTCGCTGGTCCTGGGCATGCGGCCAGACGCTGCTTACCCAGCTGTGCGGTACAGCTCCTTCAACAGCTGGTAGGCCTCATTCAGACGGCGCATCAACTCAGTGGACCCGCCGCTGTCGGGGTGGGTGCCCATGGCCATCTTCCGGTAGGCCTCCCGGATTTCCCGCAGGGTGAGGCGATGGCCTGGGGCTGTGGGGAGTTGGAGCAACTTCAAGGCCCCATGCAGGGTCATAGTGTGCTCCAGGGTCTGGAACGACGTGCCCTTCCGCTGTTTGCGGAAGCGATGAACGAACCGCCGGATCAGGGTGGGAACCCTGAGATCGAGCGTGGCGGCACTGAAGGGGTCCTCCAGCAACCCAGACACCACCATCACCCGCTCGAAGGAGGCGGGCCCATCCACCAGCGCTGGCGCGAAGCCCTGCACCACCTCCAGCGCCAGGGTCCAGGTGAACGGACGTCCGTCGCTCTGATCCGACTGGGGCCAGATGTCCTGGGCCAGCCACACCATCGACGCCTCCAACACAGCCTCGTTCGGCGCGCTCCCGTAGAGCTCATGCCAGTGCTCGCTGGCAGTCTGCAGAGACCGGCTCACCTGCTCAGCCGACACCACCGGGAGCACCTCGTTGGCCTCCGGGTTGGGCGGGGTGGGCTTGAGGCTGCGTTTGAGCTGGGCCGACTGCCGCCGCACGAAACCGGGTAGGTCGATCCCTCCCTTGGCGCGGACGTTGCTGGTGGTTGCCGCGACGTCTGGATCAAAGGAGGGGGCATCGAAATCAGCCACCAATTCGGCCTTGCCATGGCCGGCCACCAGCACCAGCGCGCTCTTCTCATCGAAGCCACCGGCCTCATCCTGAGCATCGGCCTCCTCAGGAGCCTCGTCATCGGCGGCCCTGCCTGGTAGCACCGTTTCCAGCAGACGCACGAACAGATCGCCGCGACTGCGCAGCCCCCACTCACCTTTCAGGGCGTCGAGGTGCTCCAGCATGTCGGCCGGAAGCTCAATGCTGATGCGCTTGCGCAGTGTTGGCTCCCCCACTCCGAAGCGTTAGTTGCCCATGAGGCCCCGCATGCGTTGCTGCTGGGCCTCCAGCGCCTGCTGATAGCGATCCACCAGGGTCTGATCAGCGCGCATGGGGGGGGCAATGACCGGGGTTAACTGCAGACTGAGCGGAGGGGGTGGTGGCGGTGGCAGCTGCTGCAAGTTGGGAGTAAGCACATCAGGGGTAACGGGCAACAGGGCTTCCTGTAGTTCGATCGGGGGCAGTAACTGTGGGGCTGAAGTAGGACGCTTCGCCGCAGCGGCACGGGCTACTTCGAGATTGCGTTCCTGTTCACGCAGACGGGCCAGCTGGGATCCAGGCACAACGCTGAGGAGGTGCCCAGGGGTGGCATCGGCGGGATAGACAACACTCACCCGCACCGGGTTGGAGACTCCCGGTTTGAGATTCAGCGTGGTGAGCGGGATGCTCTGGCCAGAGCGCATGCCCACGTGCATCTCCTGCAGCCCTTCGGCGGTGCGCACCTGGAGCGAACCTCGGAACGCCGTGAAGGGCTTGCCTCCCGTGGGGCTTGGATGGCTGAGCACCAGCTCGTAGGGGCCGTTCCCAAGCAGATCCAGGTCGACGTCGAAACGCACGCCATAGGTGCCCACGTTGTCGAGAGAGGAGTCGAGCATCCGGGTGGCGAGGGGGTTCACCTGCACTTCGCCGGTGCCGAAGTTGTGCCGATGGGTGCTGGTGAAGGGCACGTGCAGCGGGCCCTGGGTGCTGAGATCGTGGGTGATCGAGGCCTGATACCTATCACCGAGCGCGACACCCCCAACGCGGGAAAAGATCCGGCGGGTCTTGATGTCGTTGGTACGGCTCAGATACACCCGACCAGGCGCGAGTCGTCCTTCATCGAGAACCGCCAGTAACTCGGCATCGCTATTGGGGTTGCCAGCAGCCACCACGGCCATTTGGAACGGACCATCGCTACGCCCCCGCAACAGGGCATTGGCAATGCCCAGGGCGGGAATCTCCGTGCTGAACAGCACCAACCGGCTTCTGGGCGGAATCACCACCTCGTCCTGAAGACGACGGTCGAGCTGGCCCCTCAGCATCTGAATGGCGGTGGCATCGCCA
Source organism: uncultured cyanobacterium (assembly GCA_903862155.1). Classification (GTDB taxonomy): domain Bacteria; phylum Cyanobacteriota; class Cyanobacteriia; order PCC-6307; family Cyanobiaceae; genus UBA5018. The sequence goes on from CAIOXF010000310.1 coordinate 3,226, forward strand.
GGACCGGTGTTCCAGGGCCTGGGCCCCAGGGGGCGCACACCGATCTTGGCGTTGCCGAGGTAGGGCGCCTCGAAGCTGTTGCGAACTGCGCCGCTCTCGAACTTGATCTTCACCGGTTGATAGCCGGGGTTGATCAGGATGAGACCAATGGTGAGCGCGGTGCGGCGTTGGCCGGCGCGAATGTTGCCCCGATAGGGCGGGAAATACTTGTGGTGGAGATGTACGCCGAATTCACCATTGAACGTGAACTCGGCATTGCCGAGGGGTTGGCCTGTCTCGGCTGCATAGGCGACACCGGGGGTGGTACTGATCAGGATCCCGGGCCCTTCCACCTCCTCCGGCTGGTTGGAGTGGAGCACCGGCACGGTGTTGAAGGTGCCATTGAGCGGCCTGGCCGGCTGGCCTGCCATCAGGGCCACGTAGGCCCTCGCAGGCAGACCTTCCAGGGCGGCAAGGGCCACGACCAGCAGGAAAAAGTGACGCATGAGACCCGGAAGGCCACCTGGTCTCATGCTGCGATCAAGAAAAGACATGGGAACCAGCGCCCACTGATTTCCTTTGGCATTGCACTGCCGCAAGGCCAGTGAGGCTCGGGAATTCCACGCGTGCTGCTCGGCCATTGCTGGAGGGGAGACACGGCACGCGAACGACCGGCTCAGATCGCTAAAACCAGTTCGCACCCATTCATTTTCCCATGCTCCCCCCATTCGCCTGCTGCGGCACCGGTGGTGACGTCCGTGACGCCTGGCGCCATCACCAGGAACGCAAGCTGCGGATGCTGCGTTACTGGAGAGACGGGCTGGAGCGTCAATTGGCGGCAGCCGAAGCAGCCATCAACACGCTGGAAGGGCAGATCGAGCGGGATTCCAGCCAGCCGTCATCCTGACGTCCAGCTGTTGTCGCAGCAGCGCCAGCCCCTTGTGCAACCGGCGCTGCACCGTCATCGGGCTTATCGCCAGCTGCTGGGCCGTGCGGCGGTAACTCCACCCGGAGAGCACCACCCGCTGCACCACGGCCGCCAGGGCGGGCTCCAGCTTCTCCAGGGCCTCAAGGGCTGCCGATCCACTATCGGGTGCCGTTTCGGTGGCGTCGTCGGGGATCTCCTCGAGTTGGGTAGGGCCCAGGGCCGTGAACCGGTTAATGCCCCGGGCCCGCTCCAGTTGCTGCCATTGCTCGGGGCTCAGACCCATGGCCAGGCGTAGCTGCTCATCCGTGGGTTCTGTCCCCTGGCGTTCGACCTGTTGAGCGATGCAGCGCCGACGCAGGTTGAGCTGTTCCTGAAGGCGCCGCGGCAGCCGGATCGGCTGGAGCTGGTCGCGTAGGTAGTGAAGGATGGCCCCCTTGATGTGGGGCCTGGCAAAGGCCTCGAACGGCGTGGAGCAGGCCGCGTCGAAGCGTTCGGCGGCCCGAAGCAGACCCAGCAACCCCACCTGGATCAGGTCATCGAGGGGTTC
>CAIOXF010000311.1 GCA_903862155.1 uncultured cyanobacterium
CCACAGGGCGGCGCGCAGCGGGGTTTCGGCGATGCGGCCATCGGCCATGCGCACGCTCAGGGCCAGGCCATCGCGGCCAATGTCCATCGCTGAACCGCCCCCATCGAGCAGCCAGCCCCAGCCGCCGCAGCGGTGCTGATGGCCGATGGCGTTCTGGCCTACGGCAATGCAGCCCGTGCCGCTGATCACCAGCACCCCGGGCTGGTCGCCCAAGGCGCCGCGTAGGGCTGTGCGCTCATCGCCCGTAACGGTCACGCAGCCTGGCGGCAGGGCCAGGGCTGCCGCCGCCAGGGCTTGCCCGTGTCGCTGCACCGCGCTGCCCTGCTCGATGCCGCTAGCCCCCACGGCCGCGGCGGCCAGGGCTCCCCCGCTGGCCATGGCTTGAGCAGCGGCAGGGATTTGGAGCGCGGCCTGCAGGCTGGAGCGCAGCGCCTCGCCGAAGCGGGCTTCCCCGCCTGGGGCCGCGAGATGGCTGACGCCACTCCCTTCGCCTTCGCCCACCACTCGCCAACCGCCATCAGCGTCCACCAGCGCCAGCCTGCAGGTGGTGTGGGTTTGGCCGGCATCAAACCCAGCGATCAGGCGGCCCTCACCCAGGCTGCTCATGCCTCGACCTGGGCGAGGGCAGCGGCGCCGTTGCCGGCGAAGAGCCAGCCAGCGCTGGGCGGGGAGAACGGCATGGGCCGGGTGGTGAGGTGGCCCTGCGTCATCGAGATCCCTAGATCCCGTACGCACTGCAGCATCTCCCAGGGTTCCACCCCTTCCGCCACGGTGCGGAGGCCGAGTTCACGCCCGAGCTGGACGATGAATTCCACCATCATGCGGCTGCTGGTTTCGAGCTGGCAGAGGCGGATGAAGCTCTTGTCGATCTTCACGTAGTCGAGCGGCAGGTCGCGCAGGTAGCCGAGGGAGGTCATTCCCGTGCGGAAGTCGTCCATGGCGAAGCTCACCCCGAGGCAGCGCAGCCGCTCCATGGTGCGCTCCGCCTGCACCGGATTGCGCAGCGCCACCTGTTCTGTGATCTCGAGGCAGAGATGCTGAGCGGGCAGGGCATGGTGATTGAGGAGCTGGAGCAGCTGCTCGGTGCCGCGGATGGGCTGGATCGCCACCGTCATCGGCTGGGTTCTGTAGCTTCAACAGTTGGATGGTGCTGTGCTGGCCATCGGCGGAAGCCACCACCCCGATTCAAGCTGCCCCTGCTGGTTCACCACGGCCATCAGGGGCCGGCCGGCCAGGGTGTCGGCGGTCACATTGCGGGCGTAGAAGCCGGGATTGAGCCCGAGCACGTGGTTGCGGGTTTCATCCCAGGTGGCCCAGTCACGGCTGAAGGCCTTTTAGATCCTGGCTCGCCGTTCTACGCGTTCACCCGTGGCGGCGCTCACCAGGGCATTACGGGAGCGCTCGGTGCCCACGGCGTTGGCCACGATCAGGGGGGCACCACCAAGGAGCCCGCACTGAACGCCAGCTAGCTCGGCAGGTGCGGATTGGCCAGCACGCCGCGCCGCAGGCGGTTGAGGCGCAGCCAGCGGGCACAGAGAGAGGGGCCCTCGCCCATGGCAGTGCCAATCCACCAGCGTGTGCTCAATCATGCGCATCACGCATCGATTCGGGGCAGATCTGCGGCCTATTTGCAGCATTTACAGATTTACCCAGGAGTTGTCGGGTTGCTGCTTCTGCGGTGTTCTGCGGTTGCAGAGCTACAGCGGCTTGTGCTGAGGGTGGCCAGGCACAGCCAGCCGATCAGCTGCACCTCTGGGCGGAAGAAGATCGTGTCGGTGGCGCCCTGCACGCAGAGGCCCGTGATCCCCGCCAGGGCTCCCAGGGCCGGCAGGGCGAAATCGGCTTCGCCGCGCAGCTGGGCCAGGCCGCTGCGCACGCTGCACTGCAAGAGCCCCAGGCCCGCGATCAGGGCCGGAATGCCCCCTTCCACCAGGAGCTCCAGCGGCACCGAGTAGGCGCTGAGGGCGTTGAACTTCGGCTGCTGATACAGCGGATAGATCAGGTTGAAGGCGTTGTTGCCGGGGCCGATGCCCAGCCAGGGGCGGTCTTGGATCATCTCGATCGCCGCCAGCCACACGTTGATGCGGAAGTTGTTGGAGCTGTCTTCCCGGCCCGCCACCAGGCTCATCACCCGGATGCGCAGCGGCTCCACCTGGGTCACGGTCACCACCAGCACGGCCACGCCTACCACCACCAGCAGCACCGGGAACAGGCGCCGCCACAGCATCGGCCAGCTGCGGGTTTGCCGCAGCACCAGCAGCAGCACCATCGCCCCAAGGCCGCCCACCATCCCGAGCCAGCCGCCGCGGCTGTAGCTCAGGAACAGGGCTGAGGCTCCCAGCACCAGGCTGGCGGCGGCGAACAGGCGCGGGGCCAGGCCGCGCCAGCGCAGCAGTGCCACCACCGCCAGGGGCAGGATCGGGATCAGGTACCCCGCCAGCAGGTTGGGGTTTTCCAGGGGCCCGTACACCCGGATCGTGCCGTCGGCCACGGAGTTGGGATCGGCCCAGCGGGCCAGTTCGGTGGTGTCGCCGTAGAGCTGGCGGATCGCGATCACGCTGCTGGCCAGGCTCCCGGCCAGCAGCGCCGCCACGATCCGGTTCCACCAGGCCGGGGCTGTCCTGAGCAGCTGGCGCATCAGGGCGTACACGCCCAGGTAGCTCACCAACTTGGCCAGGCCCTTCGCCGCCGCCACCGGTACCGGCGAGAACCCGGTGGCCAGCACCATCACCGCCAGGATCGCCAGCAGCCAGCCGTTCATGGCGCCGATCCGCCCGGGAGGGGTGCGCAGGGCCCACAGCACCCAGAGCAGGCCGCTGGCCGTGATCAGCAGGCTCAGGCCGTCCCGGGTCACCAGGGGCAGGCCGGCCATCAGGGCACAGAGCACCACCCCCGAGATCAGCGGCAGCCGCTGGGCCAGCGGTCCGCCACTACCCCCGGCCAGCAGGCCCTGCCAGCGCAGCAGCCAGGGGGTGGGGGCGGGGGCGGGAGTCATCAGGCCGGTGGCGCGGCAGCGGCCGCGAACTTGGCCGGATTATGGGTTGGCCGCTTCGGCAGGGGAATCACTGCTGCGCTGCAGCCGCTCCTGCCACCACTGCGCCAGCTCCGGCAGCGGCGGCAGCGGGTTGGCGTTGCGCCGGTAGAGCACCCGGTACACCGGCAGGCCCTGGCCGAGCACATAGGTTTCGCGCTCGGTGGGCACCGCCAGGGGGTTATCCGCTCGCCAGGGGCGGGCGTCTTCGGCCGGCCGCTCAAAGCAGCTGCAGGCTTCCGCCAGGGCCACCATCGGCTCGATCACCGCCAGCACATCGCTCTGCATGAACAGCTCCCGGCCCTCGGCCAGGGCGCCGGCGATCGCCAGCAGCAGGGCCGGCTGCAGCACCCGGCGCTTCTGGTGCTTCTTCTTGAACCAGGGATCCGGAAACTGGATCGACACCCGCTCCAGCAGGCCCTCCGGCAGGGCCGCCAGCCAGCCCTCCAGGCTCACGTTGGCGTTGCAGAACAGGTAGTGGAGGTGCTGCAGGCCGAGGGCCTGGCGGTCGGCCTCGGCGGCACTCACTAGGGCCCGGCGGATCTCTACCCCCAGATAGTTGCGCTGGGGTTCTTCCTGGGCCAGGGCCAGCAGGAAGCGGCCTCGGGCGCAGCCGATGTCCAGATGAATCGGCCGCGCCGGATCGGCGAACAGCTCAGCCGGCGGCGCCAGGGGGCGCGGCTGCTGGAAGAACGCGCTGAGCGGATTGACGTGCTGGCGCACCATCAGTTGTTCTGCGGCACCAGGAACCCGAAGCTGGCGGTGTAGCCGTGCAGGTGGGTGCTGCCGCCCACAGGGCCGATCTCGCCATTGCAGAAGGCGCCGGCCAGGGGCATCTCCGGGAAGATGGCGTGGCAGGGGGCGGCATCGCCATCGGGCTGGCTGTAGAGCGCCTTGCCCCGGCCCAGGCAGGCGAACAGCAATCCCGCCAGCGGTTCCGGCTGGCGTTTGGCCTGGGCCCGCAGCAGCTGCTCGAGCTCCTGGCGGGAGGTGTCGCCATCCCGCAGGTGGAACTGCACCTGCTGGCCCACCCGCATGCGCTCGCCCACGGCCACGGCGCCGTTGCGCGGATCCACGCCGATCAGGTTGCGCACCAGGAAAGCCGCCGGCGCTTCGCCGCCTGCATCCACCATGCTGAAGTCGCGCCGTGCCACCCCCAGAAACAGCGAGTGCTTCACCAGCTCCCGTTCTTTGGGGCTGAGCTCGGTGAGGATCGCCTGCAGTGCCGCCACCGGGCTGCTCTGGCGGCTGCCGCCCTCGCTCACCTGCAGCACCACGTTGCGCTGGGCCTGCTCCACCTCCAGCACTGGGCCGATCGGCCGGCAGCCCTGGGCTACCACCGGCTCCAGCGCCCAGGCCCCATCAATCACGCAGCCCACCGCGCCGCCGCGCACCTGATCCCCGAACAGCAGGGAGCCGTGGGGGGCGCTGTGCTGGCCGGCGATGCCGCCCACCTTGGCGGCCGCTGGGCAGGCGTAATCCAGCCCATTCACCAGATCGTTGATGGCCGGGCAGCCCGGATCCACTAGCAGCAGCATCGAGCGGGCACTGGCGAGCTGCTGGGCCGTTTCGGGGTTGTCGCCGCCATCCAGCAGCTTCAGCCAGGGCTCGGCGGGGCCGTCAAGGTCGGGCAGGTCGCCGCCATCGATGGCGAAAGGGTGGAGCTGGGCGCCGGGCAAACGCAGCAGCGTCACGCTCAAGCCCGGCTCGCGCTCCAGTTCATGGGGCACGCCATCGCTGCCGGCACCCACAACGCCGCCGCCGAGGGAGCCCAGCCAGTGCTCGGCGCGCAGCTTCTGGCGCAGCAGGGGCAGCAGGCGCGGCAGGTCGCTGGCGTAGCTGGCGGAGGCGAACACCAGGGCCAGATCGGCGGGCTCGCTGCCGCGCAGCTGGGCAGCGATCGCATCCACAGCCCCCTGCAGCGACGGATCGGTGGCCAGGGCCGTGCGGCACCAGGCGCCGCTTTGCCGGCGGGGCCACCAGGAGGGGAGGGAAAAGCCAGCCATGGCCTCGGACCCTATCGCCCACGGGGAGGCGCGGATAATGGCGCCTTACCGAACCTGGCCTGTGCCGGAAGCCCTTTACCGCACCCTGGTGTGGCTCGACTACCGCCTGGCGGTGCTGATCACCGTGGGGGTGCCGTTGGTGCTGCTGGTGTGGGCCGCCGTGCGGCGGGAGGGCGCGCTGGTGCGCCTGCTGGGCATCTACTGGAAGCTGGCCAGCCTGCTGCTGATCACCACCCTGCTGCTCACCGACCAGCGCCCCACGGGCTTTGTGCTCTCGGTGATCGCCCAGTTGCTGCTGGTGATCGGGGTGTGGTTCTGGGTGGATCTCAACGAGGAGCTCGAAGACCTGCCCCCTTGGCGCCCCCTGCCGCTCACCCTTCGCATCTGGCGCTGGAGTCTCACCATCTGGGGCCTGATCGGGGCTGCCTTCAGCGCCACCGCCCTGGGCTGCCTCTCGAAGGTGGCGATGGCCACCCCCCGCTGCGCCGTGTGGCTGCAGCCCCCGATCGGCCTGCACGACCATCTCGCGAAGGTGTTCGGCTTCGTGTTCGGCGGCAACTGGACCCCCACCATCGCGGCCTTCATCGGTTGGGTGGGCCTGGTGGGTTTCGTGGTGGGCCTGCTGCAGTGGCTGCTGGTGCGGCTGCCGAAGATGGGCCGCGTGGCCGGCGGCTTCTGATGAGCGTTGCCGCCCTGCTGGCTGAGCTGGAAGCCATCAGCCGGGATCGCCCGGATCGGGTGCTGCGTCTGCGCGGTGAACTGCCGGTGGATGGCGAGGTCCGGGAGCCCTTTGAGCTGCTGATCTTCCGCGGCTTCTCCAGCAGCGTGAGCCATCCCACCGGCTTCGACCCCGATGTGCCCGCCCTGCCGGAGGGCAGCACGATCAGAGGCGCCGAGCTGTTGGCCGGCCCGCTCAATCCCGCCGATGAGCAGCTGCTGGCCGGCCCGGAGCCGGTGGAGCGTTTCCGCACCCCGGCTGGCTGGTTGTAAGGGCGGTTGGCTCTAGCGGATGGCTGGCTTCAGCCCTCGAGCACCGCCACGCAGCGGCCGCAGAGGGTGGGGTGGTTGGCGTGCTGGCCGATGTCGCTTTCGTAGTGCCAGCAGCGCTCGCACTTCTCGCCCTCCGCTCGGGCGATCCGCACCGTGAGCCCGCCCTCGCTGGCCTCCGCCAGCACGGCCTCGGGTGCCTCGCCACCGATCCGCAGCCCCGACACCAGCAGCCAGTCGGCCAGGTTGTCGACGCGGGGATGGGCGCTGGCCTCCAGCTGGGCCAGGGCATCCCGCAGGGCCGCCGTTTCCTCACCGGCGGCGATCTCCAGCTGCACCTGGGCCTCCAGCGAGGCCCCCAGGCCGCCGTCCTTGCGGCAACTCTCCAGCTGGCGGTTCACCAGGGCCCGCAGCTCCAGGATCTGGGCCATCGGCGCCTCCAGCTCCGGCTGGCGCCACTCAGCAGGCGCCGTGGGCCAGCCCCGCTCAAACACCGATTCCTCCGCCACGGGGTAGGGCAGGTTCTGCCAGATGTCTTCGGCCATGTGGCAGAGCACCGGCGCGATCAGCCCAGCCAGCCGCTCCACCACCAGGGCCAGCACGGTTTGGCAGCTGCGGCGGCGCGCATCACCGGCTGCACTCACGTAGAGGCGGTCTTTGGCGATGTCGAGATACACGTTTGAGAGATCCACCACGCAGAAGTTCTGCAGGGCCTGGAAGAACCGGTAGAACTCGAAGCGCTCGAAATCACCGCTCACGCTGTCGATCAGGGCCGCGGTGCGCTGCAGCATCCAGCGGTCGAGCAGGGGCAGCTCGGCGTAGGGCACCGCATCCCGACTGGGATCGAAGTCGTGCAGGTTGCCGAGGAGATAGCGGGCCGTGTTGCGCACCTTGCGGTACACATCGGCCAGCTGTTTCACGATTCCCGGGCCCAGGGGCACATCGGCGGAATAGTCCACCGAGCTCACCCACAGCCGCAGTACATCAGCGCCGTATGGAGGCTCCTGCTTCTCGTTCTTGCCGCCCTCCACCAGCACCGCCGGGTCCACCACGTTGCCCAGCGATTTGCTCATCTTGCGCCCCTTCTCATCGAGCGTGAAGCCGTGGGTGAGCACCCGCTTGTAGGGCGCATGGCCGTTCACCGCCACCGACGTGAGCAGGCTGCTCTGGAACCAGCCCCGGTGCTGATCGCTGCCCTCTAAATACAGATCGGCCGGATACTCGAGCTGCTCGGCCCGGGCCTCACCGCCCGGCAGTCCGCCCAGCACGCCCGCCCAGGAGGAGCCTGAGTCGAACCACACGTCCATCGTGTCGGTGCCCTTGCGCCACTGGGCTGCCTCCGCCGCGTAGGGCTCTGGTAGCAGACCCGCTTCATCGCGCTGCCACCACACGTCGGCGCCGTGCTCGGCGATCAGCGCCTGGATTTGGCTGATGGTGGCTTCATTGAGCAGCACCTCACCGGTTTCGCGGTGATAGAAAACCGGAATCGGCACACCCCAGGTGCGCTGGCGCGAGATGCACCAGTCGCCGCGCTCGCGCACCATCGATTCGATGCGGTTGCGGCCGCTGGCCGGCAGCCACTCCACCTGGTCGATCGCCGCCAGGGCCTGCTCGCGGAAGCCCTCCACCGACGCAAACCACTGCTCGGTGGCCCGGAAGATCGTGGGCTTCTTGGTGCGCCAGTCGTAGGGATAGCGGTGCTCGTAGCGCTGCTCCTTGAGCAGCACACCTGCCTCCTGCAGGGCGGTAATGATCGCCGGGTTGGCGTCTTTCAGCACGTTGAGCCCGGCGAAGGGGCCCGCTTCCGCGGTGAGGTTGCCGGCCTCATCCACCGGGCAGAGCACCGCCAGGCCGTACTTGCGGCCGGTGTTGAAGTCGTCGACGCCGTGGCCGGGGGCGGTGTGCACCAGGCCCGTGCCGCTCTCGGTGGTGATGTAGTCGCCCCCCAGCACCACCGGGCTGGTGCGCTCCAGCAGGGGATGGCGGTAGGTGAGACCTTCCAGCTCGGCGCCCTTGAGCCGTGCCACCTCGTGGAGGCTGAGCTCCAGGGTGCTCTGCAGGCTTTCCACCAGCTCGGCGGCCACCACCAGATGGCGAGCCCCGCCGGCGGGTTCCCCTTCCACGCGGCACACGGCGTAGTCGAGGTTGCCGTTCACCGACACTGCCAGGTTGGCCGGCAGCGTCCAGGGGGTGGTGGTCCAAATCGCTACCGCCAGATCATTAGCGGCCTCGCCGAGCTTCTGGCCTAG
>CAIOXF010000312.1 GCA_903862155.1 uncultured cyanobacterium
GGCCTGGCCCCCAGGGCTGCCGCCGCCGTGTCGACAGCACAGCGAATGGCAGCGCCGCGCATCTCGCGATTCACCTGCACCCCCACACCCGCCAGGGCTTGGGCATAGCCAGCGGCATCGAGGATCTCCACACCCTCACCCGCCAGGCGATGGCCCCGGCTGGTTCGCCGCGCCTCCACCTGGGGGTCGCAGCCGTCGAGGACAACCGGCACAACCTCGGCATCCAGCAGTGCCACCAGCCAGCGCACGGGTCGGGAGAAGCGGCTCTCGCCCTCACCCCAGCGCATGAAACGTCGCCCCTGGAGGCTGGAGATCCAGGCCGGGATCAGCTCGGCCAGCAACGCAGTGGTGGCACGTCCCCGCTCCAGCACCGAGGCGAACACAAACGGGCCTTTGGGGGTGTCTCGTACCTCCAGGGCCTCGGGCTCGATGCCGCAGCGTTTGGCAAAGCCAATGGCCGCCTGGGTGGGGGTGCCGTCTTTGAAGGCCTGGCCGGCCGGCGGCCCCTTGCGCTCCTCCTGGAGATCCGGCTGGGCCTCAGGCAGGCCCTCCACCGTGAGCGCAAGGCGGCGCGGGGTGCTGGTGACGCCGATGGCGCCATGGCTCAGGCGTGCCTCGCCCAGATCCCGCCGCACCAGCTGCTCCAGCTGGGGCAGGGCGAGCCGCGCAAAATCGGCGGGCAGCTCCTCGGTTCCGATCTCAAGAAGGAACGTGCTCACGCGGCGGCAGCATCGGCAAAGGGCGACTGTATTGAACGCCGTTCGCTAGCTTCGAATCTTGTGCCGTCGACGCTGCCCCCGCAATGCCAGAAACTGCCCAATCGGCATCGAGCAGCGCAGTGGGAACCGGCGGTTCGGCAGCTGCGGCGCCGACGAAATTTGAGCAACTGAAGGCAAACAGCGGTCACCTCAAGGAGCCGCTGCTGAGTGAACTGAGCAACGACAAGGCGAATTTTTCAGAGAACGCTGTTCAGATCCTCAAATTCCACGGCAGTTATCAACAGGACAACCGAGATCACAGGCAAAAAGGTCAAGACAAGGATTGGCAGATGATGCTGCGTCTGCGCAATCCCGGTGGCCGGGTGCCCGCAGAGCTTTACCTGGCCATTGATGAATTGGCCGACCGGCTGGGCAACGGAACGCTGCGGGCCACCACCCGCCAGGCGTTCCAGATGCACGGGGTGCGCAAGGAGAACCTCAAGGAGGTGATCGGCACGATCGTGCGCAGCATGGGTTCCACCCTGGCGGCCTGCGGCGATATCAACCGCAACGTGATGGCTCCGGCCGCCCCCTTCGAGAAGGGGGGCTATCCGGCGGCACGCCAGCTGGCCGATGCCATCGCCGACCTGCTGGCTCCCCAGGCGGCGGAGGGCTCCTACCTCGACATCTGGGTGGACGGCGACCACAGCTACCGGATCAAACCCTCCACCCCTGTCAAGAAGGTGAAGGCCCGCCAGAGCGAAGGGGCTGTATTCAGCGGAGATGCCGCCGAACCGCTGTATGGCGGCACCTACATGCCGCGCAAGTTCAAGATCGCCGTGACCGTGCCCGGCGACAACTCGGTCGACCTGCTCACCCAGGACATCGGCCTGGTGCTGTTCAGCGATCCCAGCGGCCGGCCCCAGGGCTGCAACGTGTATGTGGGCGGTGGCATGGGCCGCACCCACAACAAGGAAGAGACCTTCGCCCGCACCGCCGATCCCCTGGGCTACGTGGCCTACGAGCACGTGCTGGATCTGGTGCAGTCGATCGCGGCCCTGCAACGCGACCACGGCGATCGCCAGCAGCGGCGGCATGCCCGGATGAAATACCTCATCCACGACAAGGGCATCGCCTGGTTCAAGCAGGAGCTCGGCCGCTACTTCCCCCATGCGATCAAGGGCCTGCGTAACGAGCCCCGCACCAAGCTCGCCGACTACCTGGGTTGGCACCGCCAGGCTTCGGGCAAGTGGTTTGTGGGTCTGCCCCTGCTCTGCGGACGCATCAGCGGCGAGATGAAAGCCGGCCTGCGGCGGATCGTCGACACCTACAAGCTGGAAATCCGGCTCACCCCCAACCAAGACCTGCTCCTCTGCAACATCGGCACGGGGCAGCGCACCACCCTGGCCAACGAACTGGCATCGATCGGCTTTGAAGCACCGGAAGCGCCGCCGCTGCTGGCCCGCCATGCCATCGCCTGCCCGGCACTGCCCCTCTGCGGCCTGGCCGTCACGGAAGCTGAGCGCATCCTTCCCGATGTGCTCGACCGGCTGGATGGCCTGTTCCGGCGGATCGGCATTGAGAAGCCGGTGCTGGTGCGCATGACCGGCTGCCCCAATGGCTGCGCCCGGCCCTACATGGCCGAAATCGGCCTGGTGGGCAGCGGAGTGAACCAATACCAACTGTGGCTGGGCGGCACCCCCAACCTGAGCCGGTTGGCCGAGCCCTATCTCGAGAAGATGCCCTTGGAGGCTCTGGAGAGCACCCTTGAGCCCCTGCTTACGGCCTGGCACGACGCCGGCGGACGGCGCAGCTTTGGTGACTTCGTGGTGAAGAGCGGCCGCGACAGCGTGAGCGCCATGCTGTCGGCCGCCTGATCAGTCGCTTTCTGGGGCGCGGCCATAACGGGCCGATTCGGCGCCACTGCGCCAGGCCCAGAGCTGGTCGCCCCAGCTGTAATGCCACCACTCATTGGGGTGCTGGGCAAACCCCGCCAGCTCCATCGCCTCCCGCAGTGCGCAGCGGCGCGCATGCCAGTCCAGGAAGGCGTCGCGCTCGGGGCCATCGCTCAGCTGGGCGGCCCTGGTGAAGAAATGGTCGGGCTCGGAGACAGCTCCGATGGCGTCGATCGCCGACCCCATCCCCACCAGGTGTCCTTCGGCCTCGGCCAGGGTGAGATCCACGGCGGCTCCTGTGCTGTGGGGTGGAGGCGTGGCCGATTCATCGCTGGGCGGAGCCCAGAACCGGCCCACATCCGCCACCACCGCATCCCGCTCGGGTGAGGGAACACGCGGATCCACACCCCGGGAAGCGCATTCCTCCCCGATGGTGTGCTCCACCATGAAGCGCTGCACGGCCACTGGACGCCAGGCATCGAAGATGGCGAGCCGCCACTGGGGGTGACTCGTCTGGAGGCTGGCTTGGGCCTGCAGCAGGCGGGTCACAACCCCCTCGCGCAAGCGGAATGGGGAGGCACCCGCTCCATAGGGCGCGCCCAGCACCGCATAGGGGTGGGGCTCGATCCGCAGCACCTGCGGCGGCAGCTCCAGCAGGGGCTCGCCGCAATCGTGGATCGGAATCGGGCTCCAGGGGCGCATGGCAGGCGGGATCAATTGAGTTGCACGCCCTGGGTGAGGCGGTGGCGCTGCTCCGCCAGCATCCGGGCCAACAGGGGATGATGGCCCAGGTCGGGGTCGGATGCCGTGAGGCGTTGGGCCACCTCACGGGCCAGCTCCAGCACCTCGCCGTCATCGGTGAGGCTGGCCAAGGCGAGATCCGGCAGACCGCTCTGGCGCGTGCCCAGCACCTGGCCCGGCCCCCTGAGGCGCAGGTCCATTTCGGCGATCTCGAAGCCGTCGGTGGAGCGCACCAGCACCTCAAGCCGCTGGCGGGCCAGGGCATTGCGGCTGTCGTTGATCAGCAGGCAGTGGCTGGCGGCAGCGCCCCGCCCCACCCGGCCGCGCAGCTGGTGCAACTGGGCCAGGCCAAAACGCTCGGCATGCTCGATCACCATCACGCTGGCCTCGGGCACATCCACGCCCACCTCCACCACCGTGGTGCTCACCAGCACCTGGCTCTCGCCCCGGGCAAAGGCACCGATCGCCGCCTGCTTCTCAGCACTCGCCATCCGGCCATGCAGCAAACCCACGCTGAGGTTGGGGAATTCCTCCTCGCTCAGCAGGCGGTGGGTTTCAACGGCCGAGCGCAGATCGCTCTTTTCGGAGTCTTCCACCAGGGGCAGCACCACATAGGCCCGTTGTCCCAGAGCCACCTGCTCGCGGATCAGGTCGTAGGCCTCATGGCGCGCCGAAGCAGGCAGCATCGCCGTGCGGATGGGCGTGCGTCCTGGCGGCAGTTCATCGATCTGGCTCACCTCCAGATCCCCGTGGATCGAGAGGGCCAGGGTGCGGGGGATCGGCGTGGCCGTCATGGTGAGCAAGTGGGGCTGGATGCCCTTGCCCAGCAGGCGGTTGCGTTGGGCTACCCCGAAGCGGTGTTGCTCATCTACCACCACCAGGCCCAGGCGTTGGAACTGCACCGGGTCTTCCAGCAGGGCATGGGTACCCACCAGCAGCTGCAGCTGGCCATTGGCCAGATCCGCCAGCAGCTCGCGCCGCCATCGCGCCGGCGTGGAGCCCGTGAGCAGGGCGCAGCTCACATGGAGCTGGGGCAGCCACTCGCAGAGCTTGTTGTAGTGCTGCTCGGCGAGCACCTCGGTGGGGGCCATCAGGGCCCCCTGGCAGCCGGCATCCATGGCCGTGAGCAGCGAGGCAATGGCCACCACGGTTTTGCCGCTGCCCACATCCCCCTGCACCAGCCGGGCCATGGGCTGGGGCTGGGCCAGATCGCTCTGGATTTCGGCCAACACGCGCTGCTGGGCCCCAGTGAGAGGGAATGGCAGGAGTTCAAGGAACGCGCTCACCAATCCCCCACCCCTGGCGCTGGGGCTGAGGGGTTCGGCCGGCCGGCTGGTGAGCTCGCGGCGGCGCTGCAGCAGCCCAAGCTGCAACAACAAAAACTCATCGAACACCAACCGGCGCCGGGACGCCTGGAGGTGCTCCTGGTGCTGGGGGCTGTGGATACCGGTGAGCGCTTCTGCTCGCTCCAGCAGGGCCAATTCGCTGCGCAGCGGCGCAGGCAACGGCTCAGGCCAGCGGGCCACCACCGGCAGCACGGCTGCCACGGCCTGCCGCAGCCGGTCGGCCCCCAGACCTTCGGTGAGGCCATACACCGGCAGAAGCCGCCCGATCGCCTCCGACTTCACCGGCGCCCGCGGACTCTCCAGCACCTCCATTAATGGGTCCTGGAAGGCGGGGCCGTAGGGGGTTTCCTTCACCAGGCCGCTCACGGCCACGGTGGCCCCGAGGGGATAGAGCCGCTGCTGGCCCTTGATCCAGGCGGGGCTGGCGAATCGCTTGCCCGCAAAAAACTTGCTCACCCGAATCCGGCCGGTCGGGTCGGCCAGCTGCAGCTCGAGGATCGCCAGGTTTGGATTGCGCGGACTCACAAAGGCGTTGGTGCGCCGCACCGAGGCCACGATCGTGGCGGTGCGGCCTGGCTCCAACCCGCTGATCCGCACGAGATTGGCGTAGTCGAGGTAGTCGCGCGGGTAGTAGTGCACCAGATCGCGCACCACCAGCAGCCCCAGGGCTGCCAGGCGGGTGGCGGTGCGGGGGCCCACGCCGAGGATCTCCGAGAGGGGGGTATCAGGAAGGAGCTGGCCCTTAACCTGGCCTCGCCGGGCTGAGGCCGCGGATGCCCCCGTGCTGCTGGCGCCCTCAGGAGGGGTGTCCACCAAGCGGAGCCGCGGCGGTGCCATCGGCGTTGGTGGGGGCTGAACGCTCTGGCGCAGCTGATGCAGGCGCTCACGGCACTGGCGCACCAGCGTCTGGCGCCGGCCGGTGCTGAGGGCTCCATACTCCGCAAACCCATCGCGCAGTGGTTCAAGGCGCTGGCGCTCGGCGACCCCCACCGGCTCCGGCGGATCAGCC
>CAIOXF010000313.1 GCA_903862155.1 uncultured cyanobacterium
GAGCAGGCCCTGATCGCCAGTGCGGCGCGCTGGCTGCCGATGGCAGCAGGGGGCGTGGTGCCGGTGGGGCTGGAGGCGCCGGCGCTGGCCGCGATCAGCCGGATGGCGCCATTGGTTCAGGTGGATTTGGCCTCCCCGGAGGCCAGCATCGAGCGCACCACAGGCGCCAGTGCCAGGCCCAGGGGATAGGTGTTGTGGCGCCGTGCCGCCTCCAGCAGGGCGGTGGGCAGCTTGAGCCCGAGCTTGCGAAGCACCGCTTCCCCCAGGTCGGGGCGGTCGATGGTGCCGCTGGGCAGGCCGGCGGGGCTGAGCACCAGCAGCCGGTTGCTGCCGCTGTCTTCCAGTTGCTGCACGGCCTGCCAGAGGGGCGCCGCCTCGCCGATCGCCGGCAGGCTCGAGAGGGGCTGGAGGTGATCGCCGATGCGGTCGGTGTCCCAGCGCTGCACGGGGAGTTGCTGGAGGGGCTGGTCGTCGATCACGCCCCGCCAACGGCCCCGGTCGGTCACCAGCAGCCAGTCGCCCTGGCCGGCGGCTTCGGTGTCGGCGAGGCGCAGGCGGCTCAGATCCCGCAGCTTGCCTTCGGCTTCAAGCACGCGGAAGCGGCGGCCGGCGGCATCGCGCACCCGCAGGTCTTTGAGGGTTTGCTGCAGCGCCAGCATCTGGCTCTGGTTGCGGGCGGCCCCCAGGCCGAACCAGCCCAGCAGCATCAGCCACACGCCACCGGCACCGCGGCCGTTGAGCACCAGCACCGCACCAAGGCCCACCGCCAGGTAGGCCAGAAATCGGCCGCAGCCATTGGCCACCTCGATGCCGCGGCGCTGGCTGCCGCTCACCTGCCAAACCAGGGCCTTCACGATCAGGCCCCCATCCAGGGGCAGGCCCGGCAGCAGGTTGAACAGGCCGAGCACCAGGTTGAGGGTGCCCAGTTCGCGGGCCATTGCTCCCAGCCAGGGCGCCAGGTGCGACGCCTCGTGGGTGCCGGCCAGCAGGGCCGTGCCCAGCACCAGGCTCACCGCAGGGCCCGCCGCCGCCACCAGCAGTGCCCCGAAGGGCGTGCTGCATTCGCGCTCCACGCTGGCCACGCCGCCCAGCAGGAACAGCGTGATGCTGCGCACCTTCACTCCCTGGGCCAGGGCCACCAGGGAATGGCCCAGCTCGTGCAGCAGCACCGACACGAACAACAGCAGCGCCGTCGCCAGCCCCAGGACCCAGAGCGCAGTAGCCCCCAGGGGCTCCCGCAGCTGTTCAGCGAATTGCTGCTGGAAGGCCGCGGTGGCCAGCAGCAGGATGATGAACCAGCTCGGATGGATCCGCAGGGGAATCCCCCGGATCGACAGAAGTTGCCAGCCCTCGCCCACGGGACACCATTGCAAGTGCCAATCCTAGAAACGCCCGCCGCTTCTGACCTTGGCCCCATGGCGCCCCTGCTCAAGATCTGCGGGCTGAGGGCCCTCGACCAGGCCCAGGCGGTAGCGCGCCTGGGCGTGGATGCGATCGGTGTGATCGGTGTGGAGGCCTCGCCGCGCTGGGTGCCGGTGGCCGAGCGTCCTGCCCTGTTCGCCACCATTGCGGCGGTGGCGCCGCGTTGCCGGCGGGTGCTGGTGGTGGCCAATCCCAGTGATGGGGAGCTGGCCGATCTCTCTTCGGCCCAGGGCCACACCGTGCTGCAGCTCCATGGGGCTGAAACCCCGGAGCGCTGCCGGGAGTTGCGGGAGCAGTGGCCCGGGTTGGAGCTTTGGAAGGCGTTGCGCATCCGCCGGCCCGAAGACCTCGACCAGGCCCATGGGTTCACTGGGGTGGTAGATGCGCTGTTGCTTGATGCCTGGGTGCCCGACCAGCTGGGGGGCACGGGCCATCGCATTCCCCTGGAATGGCTTGGCAACTTTCACCCCGCCCTGCCCTGGTGGCTGGCTGGCGGCATCCGGGCCGATCGGATTCCTGTTGTCCAGCAGGCCCTGCGGCCCACCGGGCTGGATGCCTCCAGCGGGGTGGAGCGCGCTCCGGCCGATAAGGATCTGGCGGCGGTGGAGGCGCTTGTGCAGGCGGTCCGGGCTTGGCCGAATGGCCAGGCTTGAGCAAGAGTCGGGGCCGGCCCGCCGGTGGCCCGAGATCTCCGATGCCTTCGCACCAGCGCCCCGTGCACCGTCGTCGCCTTGCCCTGGCCGCCGTCGCGGCCAGTGCCCTGGTTCTGCCCCTGGCTGCCCGCAGCCAGGATCTGGTGGGCTGCCAGCTCACCGACGACGGCCAGCTTCAGTGCGTGCCCGGCATCAGCGCCGACCCCCAGACCCAGATTCGGGCGATGCGCCAGGAAATCTCCGCCGACCTCCAGCTGGAAAGTGCCGTTCAGCAGCAGATCAATGGCCTGCAGCAGCTGGTGTTGGCGGGACAGGCGTCTGAAGGGCAGCTGCTCAGCGCCACGCTTACGGCCGATGCCCTGGCGGGATTGCCTCCTTCAGCCTTTCACTGGTATCGACGCGCCCCCGGCAGTAACAGCTGGGTGTTGATCACCA
>CAIOXF010000314.1 GCA_903862155.1 uncultured cyanobacterium
ACGGCGAACCGCCCTCAACGCCCAGCGAAGCGCGGCTCGACCTCAACCAGGCACGACTTCCCGATCTCCAGGCCCTGGGGCTCTCACCCGAACGCAGCCAGCGGCTGCTGCGCGAGCGGACCCGCTCCCCCTTCCGCGACCTGGCCGACCTGCAGGAGCGACTCCAGCTGCCGCCTGATCTGGTGGAGCGTTGGATCGGCAAGGTGCGCTTCGGCACGGGGCCAATCGGGCCTGTCCTGCCCGGAGGACCGAAGGGCTGATGGCGCGCCAGGGCAACCTCTTTGATCACGCCACCGGCCATGGCACTGGCTCAGTGGAGGGGCTGGAGCTGAGCCTCAGCAGCGCCCAGCTCCAGAGCTGGCAGCAGCGGCTGGGTGCCTTCCAGGCTCCTCTATTCGTCGGAGAAGCCATGGCCGCGGCCCAGATGAGCCTGTTGGCCCCTGCGCCAGAGAGCGCTGAAGCCCGGGCCGCCGGCCTCAACCCTCTGGAGCTACGCCCCCAGCCCCTGAGCTTCTGGCGCTGGCCCGAGGCGCCCCAGCAGGGAGCCGCCATGTATTTCGTGATCGACCGTCCGCCAGCACTGGAGCACACCCTGCTGCTGTATGTGGGCGAAACCGGGGCTGCCGACCGCCGCTGGAAGGGCGAGCACGACTGCAAGCGCTACCTGGCCGCCTACGGCGAAGCCCTCAGCAAGGCGGGGCTGGCGGGGCGGCCGAGCATCCGCTTCTGGCTGGATGTCCCCAGCGCGATCAAACCTCGCCGGGCGCTGGAGCAGGCCCTGATCCAGCGCTGGCAACCGCCGTTCAACAAGGAGACCCGCGAACGCTGGGCCACACCCTTCACCGCTGAAGCCGAGTTGGGCTGAGGACACCACCCTGAACAGGGCAGGCGGGCTGTGCTGGCTACGATCGCGCCCCAAAACGTGGCCGCTGCATGGAGTTCCGCTGCATCCCCTCCCCCCTGGCCGCAGCCCTGGAGGGCCTGGAGGCCCAGGCGCTGGCCGTGGGCCTGTTCAGCGGCGAGGAGGGCCTGGCAGCCCACCCCCATGTGGAGAGCCTCACCACCCGCTTCGGCACCGAGCTCACCGAGCGGCTGAGCCTGCGCCAGTTCAAGGCCAAGGCCGGTGAGTGCGCCAGCCTGGAGCTGCTGGGCGGTCAGCCCGCCACCGTGATCCTGGTGGGGCTGGGCGATCCCGCCGGCTTCGATGGCAACGGCCTGCGCAGCGCTGCAGC
Source organism: uncultured cyanobacterium (assembly GCA_903862155.1). Classification (GTDB taxonomy): domain Bacteria; phylum Cyanobacteriota; class Cyanobacteriia; order PCC-6307; family Cyanobiaceae; genus UBA5018. Next base: position 1,233 of record CAIOXF010000314.1, read on the forward strand.
GGCGGCGGCCAAGGCAGCGGTGGCCGCCGGCTGCAGCAGCCTGGCCCTGGCACTGCCCCTGGAAGGACTCGACAGCACCCACGCAGCCCAGGCCATGGCGGAAGCCGCCCGGCTGGCCACCTACAGCGATGAGCGCTTCAAGAGCGAACCCGATGCCAGCAAAACCAAACTCGGCGCCCTGCATCTGATCGGCGTGCCCGAGGCGGCCCAGAGCGCTCTGAACGGGGTGGAATCGGTGTGCGCCGGCGTGGAGCTGGCCCGCCAGCTGGTGGCCGCTCCTCCGAACGTGGCCACCCCCCAGCATCTGGCCGACACCGCTGCCGCCATCGCCGGCGACCACGGCCTGGAGCTGAAGGTGCTCGAGCGCGGCGACTGCGAGGCCCTCGGCATGGGCGCCTACGTGGGGGTGGCCCAGGGGTCCGATCTGCCACCCAAGTTCATCCACCTCACCTATCGCCCGGCCGGCGCCGTGACACGGCGGGTGGCGCTCGTTGGCAAGGGTCTCACCTTCGACTCAGGCGGATACAACCTCAAAACCGCCGGATCTCAGATTGAGATGATGAAGTACGACATGGGCGGCAGCGCGGCAGTGCTCGGCGCGGCCCGTGCCATCGGCGGCCTGAAGCCAGAAGGCGTGGAGGTGCACGTGATCGTGGCTGCCTGCGAAAACATGATCAGCGGCGGCGCCGTGCATCCCGGCGACATCGTGACCGCCTCCAACGGCAAGACGATCGAGATCAACAACACCGACGCCGAGGGGCGGCTCACCCTGGCCGACGCCCTGGTGTACGCCAGCAAGCTGGAGCCCGACGCCATCGTGGATCTGGCCACCCTCACCGGCGCCTGCGTGATCGCCCTGGGCGAGGAGATCGCCGGACTGTGGTCGTGCAGCGATATTCTGGCGGGCGCCCTGCTGGAGGCCGGCCAGGCCGGCGGCGAAGACCTGTGGCGCATGCCCCTGCGGGGCTCCTACAAACAGGGCCTCAAGAGTCCGGTGGCCGACATGAAGAACACCGGCCCGCGCCCCGGTGGATCGATCACCGCCGCCCTGTTCCTGCAGGACTTCGTGACCAAGGGCCTGCCCTGGGCCCATCTCGACATCGCCGGCACCGTGTGGACCGACAAGGGACGAGGCGTGGATCCCGCCGGGGCCACCGGCTTCGGGGTGCGCACCCTGGTGAACTGGGTGGCGGCGGGCGCCCCCTGCGGGGATCCCGCCTAGGTTGGCGCCCAGCGAGCGCCAGAACCCATGGCCGTTCAGAAGATCCGCTGGTATGTGAAAGCCCAGCTGGGCGTGCTGCTGCTGCCAGCGGGCCTCTGCCTGTTCGGGGAAGCGGTGATCCGCAGAGGACTGGAGCAACTGGCCGCCAGCGCCCAGGTGGCGGGCAGCGGGGGCAGCGGCGTGGCGCTGAATTTCCTCAAGGCCCCAGGCCCCTGGTTCTGGTACGGCACCCTCGGCCTGATCCTGATCAACGCCGGGGTGGGGCTGATGATCGAAAGCGGCCTGCTGCGGGGCTATCCGGGCCGCCGCTGAGCCCCTGCAACCCCCTCAGGCCGCCTGCATCTCTCCATGACGGCGCCCCTGATCCACAGCCGTGAGGCTGGCGGCCAACTGCTCCGGCGACTCGAGCACATGGATCTGCCAGCGAGCGCGGTCGCTGCAGAGCTGAAGCAACCGATCCAGATCGTCCGCGGCCTGCTTGGGGCTGGCGTAAGGACCGATGTGGCGGGTCTGCAGACCGTCTCGGATGGTCAGCAGATACATACGCACCGCTGCAGGAATCAACAGCCACGCTAGTGAGGTGGCGCAAGGGTGACCAGAGGGGAAAACCGCTCTGCCACAGGCTTCTGCAGCAGAGCGACGCCAGGAAACTTCAGGATTTCCTCGGTTTTGCAGCCGGTGAAGCCTGGCCTGCAGGCACTGCGGGTTTGGATCCCCACACCTGCTTGAGCCGTTGATCGCGGCCGCAGGCCCAGCGGTAATAGCCGTATTTGATCGAGTTCTTCTCGGCGTAATCCTGGTGATAGCCCTCAGCGGGCCAGAACCGCTCCAGCGGTTTGATCTGCACTTTCAGCGCTGAACGGGCTACACCGAGCTGCTTCGCCACTGCAGCGGCACTGGAGCGGGCCTGCTCTGCCTGGGCCGCTCCCTTCGTGAAGATCACCGGCCGGTAGGAATCGCCGCGGTCACAGAACTGGCCGCCGCCATCAAAGGGATCCACGTTGCGCCAGTAGGCCCGCAGCAGGGTGGGATAGCTGATGCGATCGGGATCAAAGCGCACCAGCACGCTCTCCTGATGGCCCGTGCCGCCAGCCGACACTTGCCGGTAGCTGGGCCGGGCCAACTGGCCACCGCTATAGCCACTCTCGGCCGAGAGCACCCCTGGCAGCTTCTCCAGATCGTGCTCCAGGCACCAGAAGCAGCCCCCCGCAAACACCGCCTCCTGCACCGGCGCCGCCGCCAGGGAGAGCGGCCAGGCCAGCAGTAGACAAAACCCCAACAAGGGTGGAATCCAGCGGCGCATCTCAGGCGGTGACAGACAGCTGATCGAGGATGGCAGCCGCGGCCCTGCGGGTGACGCCCGGCTCCCCCAGCTCGCGGCGCAGCCGGCCGTAGCCCTCCAGCATCGCTCTGTGCTCGTGGCTGCCCGCCTTGAGCAGGGGCTCGGTGGCCGCCACGATGGCCTCGGGGGTGAGCTGATCTTGCAGCAGTTCCGGCACCAAACGCTCGTTGAGCACCAGGTTCACCGGCGAGATGTGGGGCACGTTGAAGCGCAGGATCTGCTTGGCCACGAACGCCGTCACCCTGCTCACCCGGTAGGTCACCACCTGGGGCACGCCCCGCAGCGCCAGCTCCAGGTTGGCGGTGCCGCTCTTGGTGAGAGCCACATCGGCAGCGGCACAGAGATCAGGCTTGAGTCGATCCGAATCGGCCGCGGGAATCACCCGGGCGTTCACACCGGCGGCAGCCAGCACCTGCTCCAGTTCCGGTTCGAATCCTTTGAGGCCCGTAGGCACCAGAACCTTCAGGGCGGGATGGCGCTTCTGCAGCTCGGCCACGGCCTGGGCCATCGGCGGGAGCAGGTAGCGCAACTCCTGCCGCCGGGAGGCCGGCAGCAACAGCAGTACGGGATCGCTGGGGCTGAGCCCCAGGCGCTGGCGGGCCTCCGCGCGGGTGGGCTGCTCGGTGAGGGTGTCGATCAGGGGATGGCCCACCCAGGTGACGGCCGCACCACGGGCGCCGTAGAAGCGAGCCTCCTCGGGGAAGATCGCCAGGATCCTGTCGCTGAAGCCGATCAGGCGGGTGGTGCCCCCTTCCCCCAGGCGAAAGGCCCACTCCTGGGGAGCGATGTAATAGGTGATCGGCACCTGGGGGAACAGGCGCTTCATGCGCAGCCCCAGGTTCACGTTGGCACCCATGTAATCGATCAATACCACCCCATCCGGGGGATGGCTGGTCAGCCAGCGGCGCAGACGCCGCTGCAGCTGCAGGGTGGGCAGGATCAGCGGCACGGCCTCCCACAGGCCGATGGCCCCCATGGGAGCGGTGTCGGCGATCAGCTCGGCTCCGGCCTGGCGCATCCGCTCGCCCCCCAAGGCCAGCACCTCCAGACCTAGGCCCCGATCCCGAGCTTCGGCGAACAGGGCGCGGATCAGCAGGCTGCCCTGCAGGTCACCGGACACCTCGCCGGTGCTCACAAGCAGCCTCAGCATCTGTGCTCTCCTCAGCGCTGGGGCGGCAGGGGGCCGCGGCGCCCCTGGGCCGTGGAAGCTTCCAAAAAGCTCACCAGCAGCTCTCCAGCCTCCAGCAGATCCAGCTCGCGGGCAGCGGCCAAGGCCTCAGCCAACACCCGATCACTGCGATAGAGCAGGGTCCAGAGATCCTGCAGCTGGCGCATCTGGGCACCACCATCGCGCTCGGCCAGGCCGCTGCGGCGGATGCCGAGTTTGTTGAGGCCCCGCAAACGCCCGGGATGGCCCTCCACCATGGTGAACGGGGGCACATCCCGGTCGATCCGGCTCATGCCGCCCACCATCGCCATCGTGCCGATATGCACGAACTGATGGATGCCGAGCACCCCCCCGATCACAGCCCGATCGCCGATCACCACATGGCCGGCCACCGCCACACCGTTGGCGATCACGATCCGATCGCCCAGCAGGCAGTTGTGGCCAATGTGGCTGTAGGCCATCAGCAGGTTGCCACTGCCGAGTTGGGTGCGCTCATCACCGGCGGTGGCCCGGTTGATGGTGACGCACTCCCGGATGGTGTTGTTGTCCCCGATCACCACTTCGGTGGGATCGCCGGAGTATTTGAGGTCCTGGGGTTCGAGGCCGATGCAAGCCCCGGGAAACACCCGGTTGCCGCGGCCCATGCGCACGCGCCCATCGATCACCACGTGGGGCCCGATGCGACAGCCATCCCCTAGCTCCACATCGGCACCGATCACGGCATAGGGACCGATCTCCACACCCGCACCAATGCGGGCGGCTGGATCCACCACCGCGGTGGGATGAATGGCGGTGGACATCGGCACGTCGGGAGCCTCAGCTGCGTGCATGGTTTCAGTCCACCAGGGAGAACATCAGCTCTCCCGAGCACACCAGCTGACCATCCACGGTGGCCTCGGCCTTCACCTTGCCAAAGCGCTGGCGCTTGAGGCTGAGCAGCTCGCAGCTGATCACCAGCTGATCACCGGGCACCACCGGCCGGCGAAAACGCACCCCATCAATACCGGCGAACACGAACAGCCCCTTGGGCAGATCGGGCATCTGGGTCACGATCAGGCCGCCCACCTGGGCCATGGCCTCCACGATCAGCACCCCAGGCATCAATGGACGGCCGGGGAAATGGCCCTGGAACTGGGGCTCGTTGAAGGTCACGTTCTTGATCGCTACCGCCCGCTTGCCGGGGTCGTGCTCGATTACCCGGTCCACCAGGGCAAAGGGATAGCGATGCGGGAGCAGCCCCTGGATCTGCTCACTGGTAAGCACGGGCGTGGAGGCGCTGGTGGTCAAAGGAGCAGGAGCTACAGAGCAGATGGACCCTGGCCGGCCAGAGCCGCCGCCAAGGCCGTATGCAGACCATGGGATCCGCGGTAGGCGAACACCTGGGCCTGGGGCAAGCCGGCCAGGGCCAGATCCCCCAGCAGGTCCAGCAGCTTATGGCGCACGGGTTCGTCCACAAATCGCAGCGGCGGATTGAGCCACTGGTCGCCGTCGCACACCAGGGCGTTATCGAGGGCGCCGCCCTGGATCAGGCCAGCGGCCCGCAGCTGTTCCACCTGATCACGAAAGCCGAAGGTGCGCGCAGGCGCGATCTCGCTCACATAGGTGGCGGGGGTGAGCTCGATCGAAAACAGCTGGCGGCCGATGGCCGGCTGCGGGAACTCGATCGCGGCACCAATCCGCAGGCTGGAGGCCGGCAAGGCGGTGGCAAAGCTGGCGCCCTGCTGCAGGGTGATCGGCCCATCCAGAAGAGGCTGGGGATTCCGATCACCCATCAACTGAAGGCCCGCTTCGGCAATCGCCTCCACCCAGGGCTCGGCGGATCCATCCATCAAGGGAATCTCCTCCCCCTCCACCAGGATTTCGGCCTGATTCACGCCTGTGCCGGCCAGGGCCGAGAGCAAATGCTCCACGGTGGCCAAGCGTCCTTGATCCAGCTGTAACGCTGTGCAGAGCTGGGTGTCGCTCACCTGCGACGGCTCCAGCCGCTGCAGCACCTGGCCCGGCCGATCCAGCCGGCCCACCCAGTAGCCCGGGCGGTCGCTGCCCTGGAGGCGCAGCCTGGTGGTGGCACCGCTGTGCAGACCCACACCGGAGCGTTCGACGGATCCCTTGAGGGTCCAGGCCTGGCTGTAGTCAGCAGGCCAGGAAGCAGAAGCAGCCACCATCTAGAACTTCCAGCCCACACCCAGGTTGAAGCGCCAGTTGCCGGTGAGGTCTTGGCTGGCCACCTCCAAGCGGAGCGGGCCCACCGGGGTGGTCACGATCAGACCCGTACCGATCGAATAGCCCTGGCCTGGCTTGTTGAGCGCACCACCGGGGTTGCCCGACACGTTGGCCTGGGTGCCAAAGGCGGTACCGCCATCGATGAAAACCTCACCACTGATGATCCGGAAGATCGGGAAGCGGTATTCGATCGTGGCCTCACCAAACGACTTGCCCACGCCCAGGTCGCAGTCGTAGTAGCCGCGCACGGAGTTACCACCACCCAGACAGAACGCTTCGTAGGTGGGCAGGTTGCCGATGTTGGCGCCAGCCGACACCTGGAAGGCCAGAGCCTGTTTGCAATCAGGAGCCTCACCTTTCTTGGGGCGGCAGCCCTTGAACAGCTTGAGCCAGTTCACCGGGATGTAATAGGTGTAGCTGGCCCGCAAGCGGTTGAAGGTGGGTGAATCGGGGCCCACCGAGATGAACTGCTCGGTGCCGAGGCTGAGGAAATTACCAGAAGTGGGATTGCGCGGGTCGTTGAGCGTGCTCATTGTGGCGGCCAGACGCACACCCACCAGCTGGTTGGTGCTGGCGCAGTTGTAGGCCACGCAGATCACATTGCTGACCGTGGTCTGGGTGCCATTGAAGTTTTGCGGACCCACGGCGTAGGGCATGGAGGTGCCGGCGAAGTTGATCGGCTTCACCTGCTGGGCATTCAGGCCCACCACCACGTTCCAGGGCACCCGCTTGTAAGGGTTGCCGCCATTCAGCGGTCGCACAACCTGCAGGTTTCCACCGAAGCGTTGGATCGCCACGGTGTTGCCATCGAGGGCAAACCAGTTGTTGTCTTGGGCAGGGATTGTCGAACCAGGAGCTGCACCTGCCGCCTGAGCCTGCTGAACATTGGCGAAGGTCTTACCGAGAGGGTTGGTCCCCGAGAAAATATTGTAGGCAGCCGCAGTAGCCGGAGCAGAATAGAACCCACTCGACACATCAGACACGGTCACAAACTGACCGTTGTTCTGGCTCTGGAAGATCTGGGGAACTTCCCTGCTCAGGAACAGTCGCGCCCGGAAGGCAGTGCGGTACTTATCACCTTTGATCCAGGGATCGGTGAAGGTGATA
>CAIOXF010000315.1 GCA_903862155.1 uncultured cyanobacterium
AGGGGATTGCCGCTCCATCGCTCCATCAGCTTTCTGAGGTAGCGCCCGCCCAGGCCGGCGTTGCGTTGGGGATCTTCCAGGTCGCTGGGGCTGAGGGGCTCGCCGGCCAGCTCGTTGGCTGTTTCGGGCATCAGCTGCAGCAGCCCCACCGCCCCCACCACCGAGCGCACGCCTGGGCTGAAGCGTGATTCCTGCCGGGCTACCGCCGCCAGCAGGGTGGCCGGCACGCCGCTGGCCTGCGACGCCTGCTCAAACACCGGGGCCAGTGGCACCTCCCGCAGGCTGCTCTCCAGCAGTTGTAGGCGCCGGCAGTCGTGGCCGGGGAGGCGCAGCTGGGCCTGCTCCAGCTGGCCGAGGCCCAGCCATTGGTCGTTGATGCCGCGCCGCAGCCGGCCCTCCACCAGGAGCTGGTTGCCATTTCTGGGGGCCTGGCCGGCCCGCTGATGGCGCCAGCTCTCCCAGGCTTCAAGGCGCTGATCCAGCCGCCAGAGCCGATCCAGGGCCGCCGAACCGCTGGCCAGCGGATGCCAGTGGGGCCGCGGCAGGCTGCCCGGGCCGGTGGGCTTCACCCGGCCGTCGTCGCGGCCCAGGCGCACCGCCGCCCGCCAGCCGTAGTAGCCGCCGGGATGGCCCGCCAGCAGTTGCTCCCAGGTGCGCCGGGCGGCGTCGCGGCGGCCCAGTTCCCATTGGCCCAGGCCAAACCAGAACGCCTGCCGTGCCGCCAGGCCTGCCGGTAGGCCGGAGCTGCGCTCGGGGGCCAGAAGCTGGGCCACCCGGGTCCAGCGTTGGGCCAGGGCCTCGCGGCGGGCGAGCTGCCACTGCAGTTCCCAGCTGGCCGGATCGTTCGGCCAGCGCTGCAGCACCGCCAGGGCCGGCGCAAGGTTGCCTGTCTCCCCCGCCGCCAGGGCCAGCCGGGCCTGCACCGGTGCCGTGGCCTTCAGGGCCTGAGGTAGCTGCTGCACCAGGGCCAGGTTCTGTGGACCGCTGCCTTCGCTGAGCAACCGGGCAGCGTCGCGGGCTTCCGGGCTGCGGGGTTGGCGCTGGGCCAGGGCCAGCAGGGTGGCTTCGGCCTGCTGAACCTCGGCGTTGCTCCCGCGGAGGAGGGTTTCGGCGATCGCCAGGGTGGTGGCAGCGCTGGCTGGGGTGCCCTTCAGGCAGCGCTTGGCGGCTTCCACGTTCCCCAGCTGGGCAAGGCCCCGGGCCAGTTGGTTGCGCTCGGAGGGCTTGGCTTTGTCGCCGCAGGCTTTCTGCAGGGCAGCGGCCGCTCCCGGCCAGCGCACGCCCCAGCGGGCCAGGTGTGTGGCGCGGCCGCGTTCGCTGGCGGCAGCCAGGGCGGCAGGGTGGGCCGGAAAGCGTTGCTGCAGCTGGGCGTGCAGGGCGGGCTGCTGCTGGCCGAGGGCGTAGAGCGCGTCTGCGGCGGCGGGTTGTTGGGGGAAGCCGCGCAGCAGCAGCTGCCAGCGCAGGGCTGCGGCGTTGGGGCGCTCCAGGGCTGAGGCGGCCAGGGCATCGCGCTTGAGCGCCACGGCCGCCAGGGGATCGCGGCCCCAGCCCTGGCCCGCCAGCAATTGGCGCTGGCGCTGGGGATCTCCTTCGGCCCGGGCCGCCAGCAGGAGAGCTGCCTCGCGCCGCAGCTCAGGATCGGGCGCGAAGCGGTGGATGCGCTCCATCGATCCGCTGCTGGTCTCTGGCGTGGGCTGGGGCAGCCGGTTGAGCGCGGCGCGGCCAGCCAGCAGCGCGGCCCCCGTGCCCAGGCAGGTGGCGGCCAGCAGCGGAACGAAGCGCATCGGGGCTGGAAGTCCCGCAGGGAAGCCAGCATTCTGGGGAGATTCGCCCCATTGCACCCGCGAGCCCGTGCCCGACTGGCGCCTCCCCCCCGGCCTCACCACCCTGCCGGGCTGGCAGCAGCGCCGCCGCGCCCTGCAGGTGCTCGCCGCTGCCGGGCTGGTGATGCTGCTGCGGCCCTACTGGCCACTGGTGTTTCTGCCGGGTTGGGTGGTGGGCGCACTGCTGATCTGGGCGGCCTTTGAGCTGCTGCGCTGGGCCTGGTGGCCGCGGCGCTGGCGTTAATCCGGCTTGACGAGGCCGCCCTGGACCTCGCCCTTAGCCTGGGGCCCTGCTGAGCCCTGACGTCCATGGCCGAACCGGCCCGCTTCCCGATCGGGGAACCCCTGGAGCCGGGCCAGGCCCACTTCGGCACCGATGGCATCCGCGGCCGGGTGGGGGCGCTGATCACCCCGGCCCTGGCGCTGCAGCTTGGGTTCTGGTGCGGCCGGGTGCTCCCGTCGGGCGGCCCGATCGTGATCGGTCGCGATTCGCGCAGCAGCGGCCCGATGCTCGTGGCGGCGCTGGCGGCGGGCCTCACCGCGGCCGGGCGCGAGGTGTTTGATCTGGGGCTCTGCCCCACCCCGGCGGTGCCCGGAGCCATCCGGCGCCTGGGGGCGAGCGGCGGCCTGATGGTGTCGGCCAGCCATAACCCGCCCCACGACAACGGCATCAAGGTGTTCGGCGCCTGCGGCGCCAAGCTCGGCAAGGAGCAGCAGGCGGCGATCGAGTCCGGCCTCCATGGCGCGGGTGAGCCCGCGGCCGCGGCCTTCGCCGCCGATGGCGTGCTGCATCAGCGGGGTGATCTGCTGGAGGGCTACCGCGAGGCCCTCCTGGCGAGCGTCGGCTCGGCCCGCCTCGATGGGGTGAAGGTGGTGCTGGATCTGTGCTGGGGCTCGGCCACCAGCTGCGGCGAGGCCGTGTTTCGGGAGCTGGGCGCCGATCTCACCGTGCTGCACTGCACCCCCGATGGCAGCCAGATCAACCAGGGCTGCGGCAGCACCCACCTCGAGGCCCTCCGCTCCACGGTGCTGGAGCAGGGCGCGGCGATGGGCTTCGCCTTCGATGGCGACGCCGACCGCATGCTCGCGGTGGATGGCCGCGGCCGGGTGGTGGATGGCGACCAGATCCTCTACCTCTGGGGCCAGGCCCTGATGACCGAGCAACAGCTGCCGGCCAACCGGATCGTGGCCACGGTGATGAGCAACCTGGGCTTCGAGCGGGCCTGGCAGGCCCGGGGTGGGGTGCTGGAGCGCACCGCCGTGGGGGATCAATACGTGCACGCCGCCATGGAGGAGCTCGGGGCGGCCCTGGGCGGGGAGCAGTCGGGGCACATCCTTTCGGCCCACCACGGCATGAGCGGCGACGGCCTGCTCACGGCGCTGCAGGTGGCCACCCTGGTGCATGGCCAGGGCACCAGCCTGAGCGAGTGGATGGACGGGAGCTTCCAGCCCTATCCCCAGAAGCTGGTGAACATCACCGTGCCCGATCGGGAGCGCCGGACTGGCTGGGAGGCGTGTGAGCCCCTGGCGGCGGCGGTGGCCCAGGCCGAGCAGGCAATGGCCGGCAGCGGCCGGGTGCTGGTGCGGGCCAGCGGCACCGAGCCCTTGCTGCGGGTGATGGTGGAGGCCGCCGAGCAACGTGACGTAGACCACTGGTGCAGCGAGCTGGCCGTCCTGGCCGACCGGCACCTCAACGGGGCCTGACGGTTTCGGTTAGCAGCTCGTCGCCTGCATCAGCGAACACCCAGTGGGGTTCGCGCTCCAAGAAGGGCCGCGGCCTTGTGGTGATGTAGCCCTGGGCAATCGAGATCCCGAGCCCTTTCAGCTCCCGCAGCAGGGGCAGGTCTTCCACGCCTTCGGCCACGGTCTGAAAGCCGATCTGTTTGCCCAGTTCCACTACGAACTGCACAATCAACCGGCTGGTGCTCTCCTCCTGCAGGGTCCAGATGAAGCGCTTGTCGATCTTCACGTAGTCGAGCGGGAGGTCGCGCAGATACCCGAGTGAGGTGGTGCCGGTGCCGAAGTCATCGAGGGAGAGCTTGAGCCCCATGTGCCTCAGCTGGTGCATGCGCACGATCGCGGCACTCGGGTCGCGCAGGGCGGCCTGCTCGGTGAGCTCCAGGCAGATGCAGCCAGGATCCAGTTGGTGTTGTTCCAGCAGTGCTGACAACCGGGCGGGTAGGTCGGAACCCAAGAGCGTGTCGGCGGTGATGTTGATCGCAAACACCAGCTGGCGTGCGGAGTCCGCCAGGGCGGGATCCTGCTGCACCGACGCGATCTGGCGGAAGGCCAGCGCCAGGATGTGCTCATCGAGGAGGGTGAGGCTGCCGCAGAAGCGCGCCGCCTCGATCATCGGCTCACTCCAGAAGGGGCTGCCGTCAATCGGGTCGCAGATCCGGGCTAGAAGCTCCACGTACACCGCCGGGAGATGGTTGCCCTGGTTGAGCCGCCAGGCGTGCTGGCCGTGGAGCGAGATGCGCTTGTCCTTGATCGCCGTCACCAGCGCTTCGTTCATGCGCTGCATCTCCAGATAGCTCAGGGTGCTGGCCCGCTCGTCGCCAAAGAACTGATGGCCCCGGCCACCGGCCAGCTTCACCAGAGAGCAGGCGATCGAGGCCTGGTGCAGGGCCTGGGATAGGTCGTCATCGCCGATCATGCAGGCCCCCACGCTCACCGTGATGTTCACGGTGTGGCCCTCGATGTGCAGCTCCACGTCGTTGAGGGCCTGGGTGAGGGCGGCCACTTCGGAGCGCAGGGCTGCATCGCTGGTGCTCACCAAACCGCAGGCGAACTGATCGGCGGCCAGCCGGGCCACCCGGGCCGTGGGGTGGCTCACCCCCTGTAGATGGCGGCCAAAGGCCCGCAGCACCGCATCCCCGCCGGCCCGCCCCAATCCACTGTTCACCACGGCGAAATGGTCGATGTCGAGCACCAGCAGCACCTGCACGAAGGCGCGGTACTGGCTGCGCTGATCCGCCATCGCGTGCGCCAATCCCACTTCGTTTGCCAGGCCGGTGAGCTCGTCATGGCTGCGGCGATGGGCCAGGTCGCGGTTGAGGCGGCGCCGCGCCTGTTCGCTGCGCAGGGTTTGGAAGCGGTTGGCCCGGTGCCGCAGGCTGGAATGGGCCCCTAGGCCCACCACCAGCACCAGTCCGCCGAGCAGCAGCCCACCGATCCCCTGGAGCGCGGCGATCCGCTCGCTGGGGATGCGCACGATGACCTGCTGCAGTGGTGCCTTGCCCTGCCAGTGGGGATGGGGCACCTGGATCTGCAGTGGCGCCAGGGGATGGTGTGCGGTGTGGGAAGAGGCAGGTTCCGTGGGTGCCCGGTAGTGCTCGGCCACAATGCCGAGGGCCCGTTGAAGGCTGCCGGCAGTCTGTGGGGCGTTCCAGGGTTGGATGCCCGTGTTCAGGGGGCGTACGAATAGGAGCCGGCCCGATGCTGCTCTGCCAGCTGGTGCGCTGGACGTGCTGCTGGCGCGCACCGGCTGGGCCGACATCAGGTAGGTCCGTCCCTCAAATCGGGCCAGGAAGGTGAGCGGGCTGAGCGGATCGCCCGCGGGCATCAGTGTGCTGAGTTGGCGTTCCGCTTCCGGATCCAGGGGCACCACCCGATGCTGGCGTCTGTCGAAGTGGGCGCTTGCCACCAGACGGCCTTGCGGATCGAACGCGGCCAAAAAAGGGCTGCGGGCAAAGCTGTAGCGGTTGAAGTGACGTTGGAAGTAGGCGGGGTTGCGGCCGTGCAGGTAGCGGTGGGTTTCATCCCACACCGCCCAGTCGTTGGCTTCAGCGGTGAGATCGTTGGCGATCTGGGCGATCTTCTCGGTGGCGAAGCTGGCCAGTAGGTCGTTTTTGAAGCGCTCGGTTTGGATGGCGGCGGCCACCACCGCGGCCGAGCTGATCAGGCTGGTGGCCGCGATCGTGGGCCACCAGCTGCGCAGTTCCGCCAGGGCATCGCCGTCGCGCAGAAACCGACGCAATCGTGCCTTGAGCACTGCGGGCCGCCATCGACGCAGCATGGAACCAGCGATGCAGCAGGGCAGGTCTTCATTGTGTGAAGGCTGCTGCTATCTGTCAGCGGAGCTGCTGGAGGGCCAGAGCCAGGGCTCCGTCGCAGGCATCGCCCTGGGGAGACTCCAGCCGGGCGCTGGGCAGCTGGGCCACCAGCGCTTCGGCCAGCCCATCGCGCAGGGGAGCCAGGTGTTCTACGGCTCCGCCTGCAGTACACACCGGTGGCGTCTGAAGCTCCAGGGCCCTCGCTACCCCTGCCACCAGCTCGGCCAGGGCCAGGGCGGAGCGTTGCACGATTGCGGCGGCCTCGGCATCGCCGGCGCTGGCGGCTTCGGCCACCAGGGGCGCCAGCCGCGCGAATTGGGCCGGCCCGAAGCCCGGGGCCACCACGGCGGCCTTCACCTCCTGGGCGGTGGAGGCCCCCAGCGCCTGCCACAGGGCGGCGCGCAGCGGGGTTTCGGCGATGCGGCCATCGGCCATGCGCACGCTCAGGGCCAGGCCATCGCGGCCAATGTCCATCGCTGAACCGCCCCCATCGAGCAGCCAGCCCC
>CAIOXF010000316.1 GCA_903862155.1 uncultured cyanobacterium
CCCGTTCCGCGCTGCTGCCATCCAAGCGGGAATTCGCTGGGCGCCGGGCAGGCGTGGGGAACTCAGCTGAGCTGATCGGGATCACCTGCGGTGCGCGCTGCAGCAGGCCAAGCTCCACACCCTGACGGACGATCTCCACCGCAAAGCCATGCCAGCTCACCCAGGGCTGAGCCTGGAGGTGATGGATACCCCAGGGGAAGCACTCCCCGGGCCCCCGCACCGGATGGCGATCGGCCATGGCCGGCTCCGCCAACTGAAGTAAGGCCGCCGCGATCGATTCCGAACTGGTGGGGCCGCCCACCTGATCGGCCACCACCCGCAACTCTTCCCGTTCTTCCGCCAGGCGCAGCATCGTGCGCACGAAGTTGTGGCCCTGCTGGCCGAACACCCAGCTCACCCGGAGCACCAGCACCTTCGCTGCGCACACCTGACAGGCCTGCTGAATCAGGTGTTCACCCAATAACTTGCTGGCCCCATAGGCCCCCAAGGGCTCGGTGGGATCTCCTGGCATCCAGGGACTCTCACCACTCCCGGGAAACACGTAATCCGTGGAGAGATGGAACAGCGGGATGCCGCGCTCACCGCAGCCCGATGCGATGGATCCCACGGCATAGCCGTTCACCGCCATGGCCGTCTCCACCTCTGTTTCGGCGCGATCCACTGCGGTGTAGGCCGCCGCATTGATCACCAGGGCCGGTTGATGGTGATCCAGCAACTCCGCCCATGGCTCCAGAAACCCCGAGGCATTGGGCTGATCCCCCTCGATCGGCCCGGCCTGCGCCAGATCGAGTTCCGGTCGGCCCACCACCACCAGCGGCCGCTGCAACAACCCCGGCACTATGCGCTGCAGCGCACTGGCCACCTGCCCAGCGCGGCCCACCACCAGCACCGGCGCCACCATCAACGGGGCTCCCTGAGCAGGCTCTCCAGATACACCCCGTAACCGCTCTTGCACAACGGAGCCGCCAACGCCAACAACTGCTCATCAGCAATCCAACCCTGGCGCCAGGCCACTTCCTCAGGGCAGCCAATTTTGAGCCCCTGGCGTTTCTCCAGGGTGCGGATGTAGCTCCCTGCCTCATGCAAGGAGTCACAGGTGCCCGTATCCAGCCAGGCCATCCCCCGGCCCATCAGCTCCACCTGCAATTCACCGGCCTCCAGATACATCCGGTTCAGATCGGTGATCTCCAGCTCACCCCTTGGCGACGGCTTCACCTGACGGGCTCGCTCCACCACCTGGGCGTCATAGAAATACAGCCCGGTCACCGCATAGTTCGAAGCAGGCGTCTCTGGCTTTTCCTCCAGCGACACCACCTGGCGCTCCCCATTGGCCCCCTTCTGCCAGCCCACCACCCCATAGCGTTCCGGATCCGACACCCGGTAGGCAAACACCGTGGCTCCGTGCCCGCGCTGGGCTGCCGACTGCAGGCCAAACGACAATTCATGGCCGTAAAAGAGGTTGTCGCCCAACACCAGGGCCGCCGGCCGATCACCCAGAAAATCAGCACCTATCAGAAAGGCCTGGGCCAAACCATCCGGGCTCGGTTGCTCGGCATAACTGAGCTGAAGACCCCAGCGAGACCCATCCCCCAGCAACTCCTGAAACCGAGGAAGATCATGGGGCGTGGAAATGATCAGGATCTCTCGAATCCCCGCGAGCATCAACGTACTCAGCGGGTAATAGATCATCGGCTTGTCATACACCGGCAGCAACTGCTTGCTCACCGCCTGCGTGATCGGATGCAGGCGCGTGCCACTGCCTCCGGCCAAAATGATGCCGCGGCGATGGGTGCGCATGCTCAGCCCCGACCCACCGTCCACAGATTGAGCCCGGCTGCAGCAGCAGCCTCCGCATCCGCAATCGCCCGGGCATCAAACAACCAGGCCGGATGGCGCATCAGCGCCGCCAGCCCCGGCCAATCCAGCTCAGCGAACTGACGCCATTCCGTGAGGATCAACACCGCATCGGCGCCCGTGGCTGCAGCCTCGGCCGATGCGGCGAGCTGCCACACACCTTCACCGCTGAGGCCATTGCCCGCCGGAGCAGGCTGGGGCTCCTGAGCCAGATCCGTTGCCATCTGCGCCTCGCTCACCTTCGGGTCGTAGATCGCCAACTGGGCACCCTCCTCGAGCAGGTCACGGCAGATGCGAATGGCAGGCGCTTCCCGGGTGTCGTTGGTGTCGGCCTTGAAGGCAAAACCCAGCACGGCGATGCGCTTGCCGGTAACGGTGCCGAACAGGCGCTGCACCACGAGCCGGGCAATGCGGTGCTGCTGCCAGTCATTGAGCGCCACCACGCTCTGCCAATAGGCCGCTACCTCATGCAGGCCGTAGTGCCCGCAGAGATACACCAGGTTGAGCACATCCTTTTGGAAGCAGCTGCCGCCAAACCCCGGACCAGCCTTGAGAAACTTGGCACCGATGCGGCTGTCGGCGCCAATGGCCCGCGCCACCTCCTGCACGTCTGCACCTGTGGCCTCGCACACGGCAGCAATCGCATTGATCGAGCTGATTCGCTGGGCCAGGAAGCAGTTGGCCGTGAGTTTGGAGAGTTCACTGCTCCAGAGGTTGGTGCGCAGAATCCGATCCGCTGGGACCCATGCCCCATAGATCGCGGCCAGAGCCTCAATCGCCGCCGGGTCTTCGCCGCCGATCAACACCCGATCGGGATGCTCGAGATCGGTGATCGCCGTGCCTTCCGCCAGGAATTCCGGATTGGAGAGCACTGAGAACGATTTGGCCTCCCCTGCCTGGGCCGCATCGCCCTGGGCTGCCCCCAGAATCGCCTTGATCGTGGCCGCCGTGCGAACCGGCAGGGTGCTCTTCTCCACCACGATCGTGTGGCCCTGGGCGCAGGCGGCCACCTGGCGCGCCGACGCTTCGATCCAGCGCAGGTCGCTGGCCTGGCCCGCGCCCACACCTTTGGTTTTGGTGGGGGTGTTCACCGACAGGAACACCATGTCGGCGGCGGCGATGGCGGGCTCCACCGCCGTGGAGAAGTGGAGATTGCGGCCCCGGCAGCGACCCACCACCGCATCCAGGCCCGGCTCATACACCGGAAGCTTGCTCAGATCGGGATCGTTCCAGGCGGCGATGCGCGCCGCATTGAGGTCGACGACCGTCACCTGGATGTGGGGACAGCGATCGGCGATCACGGCCATCGTGGGTCCACCCACGTAGCCGGCACCAATACAGCAAATCGCTTGAATCTGGTGACCAGCCACGACCGGCGATGCTGGGGAATCGATGGTCATCAGTTGATCGCCTCCCGGAAGTAGGCGATCGTGGCATCCAGCCCCTGCTCCAGAGCAACCCTGGGCGCCCAGCCCAGTTCACGCCGCGCCAGATCGATCACAGGCTGGCGCTGCAGGGGGTCGTCGGCCGGCAGGGGCTTGCACACCAGCTCCAGCTCCGGGTTGATCTTGCGCCGCACAATCTCAGCAAGCTCACGGATCGTGAATTCACCCGGATTGCCGATGTTGATCGGCCCGCAGTGGGATCCATTCATCAGGCGCATGATGCCCTCCACCAGGTCGTCCACATAACAGAAGCTGCGCGTCTGGCTGCCATCGCCATAGAGCGTGAGCGGCTCACCCCGCAACGCCTGCACGATGAAATTGCTCACCACCCGGCCGTCGTCGGGAAGCATGCGCGGCCCATAGGTGTTGAAAATGCGCACCACGCGGATATCCACCCCATGCATGCGTTGATAGTCGAAACAGAG
>CAIOXF010000317.1 GCA_903862155.1 uncultured cyanobacterium
GCCGGGCCCTTGAGCGAGGTGCTCACCAGCCACAGCAGCGGCACCAGCATCGCGATCGCAATCACCAGCAGCAACGCCAGTTGCAGCCCGGTGCCGCATGCCGAGCGACGCTGACCGGCCCTGAGAGTGCTGGGGGATGTGGGCACGATCACAGCCTGGGCATGGGTTCATGGGGAGCGTGGCAGGGACTCAGGGGCCGCGAAAAGCCCGTTGCCAGCGCCGAGGAGCTCACCAGGCAGCAGGGGAGGGTGCTTCTGGAGAGATCGCGTTCCGTACGGCCCGTACGGAACTCCAACACGCGACCAGCGAAACCTCCAACCGGAGGCTTCCCGCCATCCCCCCCCAGGCCTCAGACCCGGGGACGCTCAGCCAGAGGCAGATCACCCAGCTGGGGCAGGGGGGCCTTCTGGGGATGGAGCGGCTGGATGTGGGTGCCGGCCAGCAGGCGGTTGAGAGCATTCACAAAGGCCTGGGCCGAGGCCACCACGATGTCGGTGTCGGCGGCGTGGCCGGAATAGAGCACACCCTGGTGGCGCAGGCGGATCGTCACCTCTCCCATGGCATCGATGCCCTCGGTGACGCTCTTCACCGAGAACTCCACCAGGTCGTTGGGCACCTGGGCGAGGCGATTGAGGGCCTGGCACACCGCATCCACCGGCCCGGTGCCGATCGCCGCCTCGGTGATCTCGGCACCATCAGCGGTGATCAGGCACACGGTGGCCGTGGGCTGGAGCCCGGTGCCGCAGCTCACCTGCACGCTCTTGAGCGTGTAGCGGGATTCGTCGTTCTGCTGCACCTGCTCGCTCACGATCGCCTCGAGATCGCGGTCGGTGATCTCGCGCTTGCGATCCGCCAGCTCCTTGAAGCGGGCGAAGGCATCGTCGAGGTCGTCGCGGGAGAGCTCATAACCGAGCTCCTCCAATCGGGCACGGAAGGCACTGCGGCCGCTCAACTTGCCCAGCGAGATGCGGTTGTCGGTGAGGCCGACGGTGCGCGCATCGATGATTTCGTAGGTGAGGCGGTTCTTGAGCACGCCGTCCTGGTGGATCCCGCTCTCGTGGGCAAAGGCGTTGGCGCCCACGATCGCCTTGTTGGGCTGCACCGCCATGCCGGTGAGGTTGCTCACCAAACGAGAGGTTTTGGTGATCTCCTCGGTGCGAACGCCGGTGAGGGGCTCGGTGCTCTCCGCCGGCCGGCCCATGAAGGGGTTGAAGTAGCTGCGGCGCACATGCAGGGCCATCACGAGCTCCTCCAGCGAGGCGTTACCGGCCCGCTCCCCGATGCCGTTGATCGTGCACTCCAGCTGGCGCGCGCCGTGCTTCACGGCCTCCAGGAAGTTGGCCACCGCCAAGCCCAGATCATTGTGGCCGTGCACGGAAATCACGGCCTGATCGATGTTGGGCACGTTGGCGTTAATGCCCGCGATCAGCTCACCGAACTCAGCGGGCGTGGTGTAGCCCACCGTGTCGGGGATGTTGATGGTGGTGGCGCCAGCCTTGATCGCCGCCTCGATCACCTCATACATGAACTCCGGATCGGAGCGCCCGGCGTCTTCGCAGGAGAACTCCACGTCGTCGACGAGGGAACGGGCGTAATCC
>CAIOXF010000318.1 GCA_903862155.1 uncultured cyanobacterium
AGCAAATTTGCAGCTGGTTTTGTGGCTGCCTGGGTGAAGGTGATGAATGCCGATCGCTTCGACCTGAAGCACTGAAATCACCACAAAGCACTGAGATCACCGACGCCAGTATCATCTGCTACGCAGAATAGAGGAGCTGGCTACAAAGACGAGTGTGAATCTGTTCCTGGCAGTGTCGAGCATCTCGGCCGGCACGGCCTTTGCGAAACCCGACCAAGCAACAGGCTTCTCCCAGCAGGTTACCAGCAGGTCTGAACTGCTGGCTCAAGCCACCCAGGAATGCGTTCCCGTTGGTGAAGGTGAAAACTGCGCACGCCCACGGCGCCAAAAGCAACCCACCACCAATCCCGCACCCAACACCAGCCAACCCGTCACCGATCCCGCTGCGAACTCGGGAAGCGCCAAAAAAGTGCTCAATCAGATTGAACGAGGCGATCTCTGATCCAGCAAGGGGCCAAACAACGGCTCCTGTTTAGGACGATCCCTGCCAAACTCTAGTGGGCGATCACGACAGCCTGAGAATGGTCCAACCAGATAATCAGCATAACTCCCATCGCAGTGGCTGGCTACGAGCGATGGTTCTCGGGGCCAACGATGGCTTGATTTCGGTGGCAAGCCTCACCATTGGCATCGCCTCATCCGGAGCCGAATCCTCCACCACCCTGCCGGAGAACTTGAGGAGCTCACGCTCATCTATCAGCGCCGAGGCTTAACACCTGAGCTGGCCCGTACCGTGGCCGAACAACTCACCCTGGCGGGCCCCCTGGAAGCCCATGCCCGCGACGAGATTGGCCTGAGCGAAACCCTCGCCGCACGCCCTCATCAGGCAGCTGTCACATCGGGAGCAAGCTTCATTGCGGGCTCATTGATTCCACTGGCCACGGTGCTGCTGACGCCACCACAACATCAAACCGCCACGATCGCGCTCACCGGCCTGGCAGGGCTCGGGGGCGCCACCTGGTGGAAAAGCAGTTTGCGGGTGGTGTTCTGGGGCAGCCTGGCCATGGCCCTCACCAGCGCGGTGGGCAAAGCACTGGGCGTTGAAGCATGAACCAAGGGCTCAGATGCCGCAGGCGAAGCAACTGAAGCACCCACTCGTTCACCACGTCGTAGCTGTCTGCTGAGATCAGGCCCGGCATTGGCTCCCGAGGCGCGTGATTTTTTTCACGCCACTGGGTGCGCACGGCCGCAGGGCAACAAGCGAGGGTGCTTAGGATTAAAGCTCTTGGATCGCTTCGGCCATGCCCTTAAGCGGTGTACCCAAAGGACAGCGGGTGCTAGTGGAATCACTCCCTGCCCACCCAGTACTGCATCAACGCCTGGTCTCCATGGGAATACGACCCGGCGTGGAAATTGAGGTAATCAGGAGAGGGAAGCCGGGGGGAATCCTGCATCTAGCCTGCGGCTTTCTGGAATTCATGCTTCGCCATGAACATGCTGAACAGATAACCGTTGCCCCCAGCTATGTGAAAGGCGAGGGAGCCACAGCGGGCGCATCCTGATCAAATGAGGGCCTCTGCACCAGACGGGTCAGAGGGCAGGAGAACAGCATCACTGAATCAAGTGAAGCCCAACAAGCGACCCCCCTGGAACACCACCAGAGCCATCAACCAAGCCAGCAGTAACGACCAACCCACAGAGAGCAAAACGAAGTTACGGCTCTTCGACTCTTGAAGCTGTGCAGCCACGGTGCCAAGACAGGGAGTGTACAGAAGCACGAAAGACATAAAACTCAGACTTTGCAGAGGCGTGATCGCAGTGGCAATAACCCCACCAAGATTCGACTCGCTGGTTTGATAAATCACAGCCATGGCACCCAGCAGGATCTCCTTGGCGATGAATCCAAAGAACAGCGACACAGTGAGCGCCGGATTCATGCCAATGGGGCCAAGCAGGGGCTGGAAGGCTCCACCAATCCAATCGGCGATCGTTGCCCCACTGCCCTGCACGGCTCCAGGGGGCAGATTGGTGAGCAGCCAGATCGCAGCCGCCCCAATCACAATGAAACTGCGCGTGGTAACCATGAAGTTCACCATCTGGGTCCAACCACGGCGAACAATCATGGGGATGCTGGGCGGGCGGTAGGGAGGCAGTTCCAACACAAACGCCTCCTTGCTGGGATAGCTCCGCTTAAAGATCACCCCGGTAACAATGGCCGCCACAAAGCTCATCACATAGAAGGAGAACACCACCAAGCCTGGCGCCCACCATGGCTTCGGGAAAAACACGTCGGCTATGAACAGAAACACGGTGAGGCGGGCTTGGCACAACGCAAAGGGAATCGTGAGCATGGCCAGCAAGCGCATGCCCCGGTCACGGATCACACGGGTTCCCATAATCGAGGGAACATTGCAACCAAACCCAATGATCTGAAGCACAAAAACCCTGCCATCCAGGCCAAGCCAGCGCATGAAGCCATCCATCAGGAACGCCGCGCGCGGTAGATAGCCCGAATCCTCAACAATCGCCAGGATTAGATAGAAAAGGAAGATGATGGGGAGAAATGTGGCGACAGTACCCACCCCCATCCAAATCCCATCAATCAGAAATCCACGCGCAAACTCAGGCGCAGCCACCGCCTTCAGCGCAGGTTCAAGAACACCGGCCTGAATCCAGTCGATCGCGCCGCCCAGCAAGTCCTGCAATGGGGCACCGATGGCATAAAGCACCTGAAACATGGCCAACACAATGGCCAGGAACATGACAGGACCCACCAGAGGATGCAACAGCAGGCGATCCAACCAGCGAGTACGGCGATTCAACAATCGCCCTGGCAACTGCACATAGCGAAGGATGCATTGATCAATGCGCTGCTGTGGCACATCCAGCAAAGCACGATCCAAGGCAGGCTCCACAGGAGAAGCCTCACTCAAGCGCTCACCAAGTTGATGGAGCCCGTCGATCAACTCAAGAATACGTAGATTATAACGTGCACAGATCGATACAACAGGCACCCCCAACTCGTTCGCCAATCCACCCGCATCGATCTTGATTCCAAAGCGTTCGGATTCATCACTCATATTGAGTGCAACAACCATCGGCAGGCCAAGGGCCTGAACCTGAAACAAGAAACGCAGCTGACTGGTGATCTGCGTGGAGTTCAAGACCACCAACACAAGATCGGGTGGCGTGTGGCGCAGGAAACGTTGGACAACAGCCTGGTCTTCACTACTTCCACTCAAGTCATGGATTCCAGGCAGATCCACCAACTGATAGGGCGTTCCCGCACGTCCGGAGGGCATCGCACCACGCATCAGCTCAACCGTGAGCCCAGGCCAGTTGGCAATCTGGGCGTTACCGCCTGTCAGGCGGTTGAAGAGCGTGGATTTACCGGTGTTGGGCATACCCAGCAGGGCAACCACGCGCCCGGCCACAGGCCGTTCCCCTGCTCCGCCAACCGGATGACAACCTGACTCAGGTGCCCAGGGCATGCTCCATCGACGTTCCCGGCGGCGAGCGCCAGTTCCACGAGCTCGCTCGGCGCCTGGGCTCATCCGTGGACATCCGGCGAAACTTCTCAATATCTAAGCAAGCCAATGCCGCAGGCGAACGCAGCCAGGCCCTGAAGCAGGTAGCAAATGTCACTCCAGCAGGTGCCATTAATAACGCAGCCAAAAGCTTGGCTACATCGCCTCAATAAGCACGCCTATATGCTGCTTACAAACAGCAGCCAGGACGGCAATTCGGCCAGGACACCCTGGCCAAAACCGATACTTCAGAACAATCCGCTAGACAAAAGCATTGGACACTCATCTGAAGACAGTAGCTTCAGACGTTTGCCAGTATATCCCGAATACCTGCGAAGGCAACTCATGCTCACCTCCCTGAGGGATTGGCGCATGAATTGGCGATCATCTCTCTCTTGATGGCCAGATGGACTGCGCACAATCACCCGCCTCGTTCAAGGGCCCAGGCTGGAGTTATAGGTACTAGTGGCACCGGCATCGATGAAGGCATCCAGCACCCTATCTGCCGGATACGTGCTCGGCAACATAGCCAGCATGGCATCCTCATTCACACGGGGACCTACCGTGGCGGTCAGCACATAACCAATTGGGATCTAATAGTCAATGCGTTGGATCCCCAGGGTGTCAGCGCAGAAACTCACTTCATTGCTATTGGTGTTGCAATTCTGCCAAGATGTAACTTCCGGCCGATTCGGAAAAAGGGCAGATTGCCTGGGACCCACCGCTGGCCCGCTACCAAAGTTTCCATCACAAATACGGATTCTGAACAGGTCTTTACCCGTACAGCTGGTTTCCAGGATGAGCTTCAAGTCGTAGTTGAACGTGGTAGCACCTTCTACCTCCTTGGCCGCGCGCTGCAGGTCGGGCGTGCCGATACCCCCAAATTTGTTGGCGCCCACCACAACGGTGGCCACACCAGTGAAATTGGTGGTGGGATTGGCGCAGTTCTGAGGCAATACGGCCTCACAGCATGAATGCCAGAGGGGAGACCCGCCTAAAACTCAACCATCCGCGCCGCCACGGATGAGTGAGGCCCTCTCCAGTTCCTATCCCGTGCGGGTGGCTGGGCTATGGATGGCCTGGTTGTTGGTGATGCTCTTCCACGTGGAGCTGGGGCTGATGCCCCTGTTCCATGGGCTATCGGTGGTGATCAAGAGCGAGGTTCCCGCCACTCGGGTATCCCGGGTGTTTCTGGCCATGCTCATGTATTTCCTGATCCCGGTGTTCGCGATGTTGGTGGCCGTGCACGCCATCGCCGATCCAGCCGGTTGGAGTGCGAGCCCACCCTGGCGCGCTGGCCAGTTCTGGCTGAGTGTGATCTACAGCCTCACCAATGGCATTCATTTGATGGCCGACATCCGCATTCCCGATTCCCGCGGCGATCAGGTGCTGCTGATGGTGGTGCTCACGCTGATCGGGCTGTTGATCAACCAGCAAACCTGGGCCTGGTGGCAGCACTGAACACTCTGGCCTGGATCCTCACCGGCGGGCTGCTGATGAGCCTGGTGGCCCTGGTGGGGGGCCTCACGGTGTTGCTGCCTCCAAAACAACTGGAACGGTTGCTGCTGCCGCTAATTTCCCTGGCCGCCGGCTCCATGCTCGGGGGAGCCCTGTTTCACATGCTGCCGGAAGGACTGGCGGCAATCGGCCATCGCGATGGAGGCCTCTATGTGGCAGCTGGCTTCACCGGGTTTCTGGCCCTGGAGCAATGTCTGGAATGGCACCATTCCCACCGGCCCCTGGGGCCGAATCGCCATCCCATGGCCGTGCTGATCCTGCTC
>CAIOXF010000319.1 GCA_903862155.1 uncultured cyanobacterium
CAGGTAGTTGCCGCCGGCCACGTGGTGACGCACGCCACCGTTGGCAAGTTCGGCGGCAAGCCAGTGGCGGGCCTTGAGCACCTCGGCCACGTAGGCATCGGTGTAGGGCTGATCGGCCAAGGAAGCGAAGGCGGCCGTCACCGCGAAGCTGTTGATGTCGTAGGGGCCGGTGACCCGGCTCACCCGATCCACTACGGCCGCATGGCCGATGGCAAAGCCCATGCGCAGCCCCGCTAGACCGGCAGTCTTGGCCAGGGAGCGCAGCACCAGCAGATTCGGCGTGGCCTCGAAATCCGCCAACGGCAGCACGCTGTCGCCAGTGAAGGCCTCATACAGCTCATCCACCACCACCAGGGTGTGGGGCGCCGTCTTGGCGAGCTCAAGGATCGGCGCGGGAGCCAAGCGGGTGCCGGTGGGATTGTTGGGGTTGCAGATCAGCAGCAACCGCGGCGGCGATCCCTCACCATCAGCAGCAGCGCCCTGGCTCCCTAGGGCCGCACGGATCTCCTCAAGGGGGAACGCAAAGGAATTGCCTCGATAGGGAATGGCCTCGATCGCCATCCCCTGCATCTGGGCGCAGGGGGTGTAGTAGCCGAAGGTGGGGCTGGTGGTGAGCAGCCGCTCGCCACGGTTGCCGTAGGCATGAAAAATCGCGTGGATCGCAGCATCCACCCCGTTGAACAGGCCGATCTGCTCGGAACTCAGAGGCTTGGCCAGCCCGTTGCCCCGACCCGCCAGATTGGCGATCACCGCCTCCCGCAGCCCGTCGTATTCGGGATAGATGGCGATGTGATCCGCCGGAATCGCCCGCAGGGCCTCCACCACCGTGGGGCTGGGGCCGATGGTGTTCTCGTTGAAATCCAGTCGCAGCAAACCGCGGCGCCCCTCCAACGGAGCGCTGTAGGCCTTGAGGCTCTCCACCTCAGGCCGGGCGATGGGGAAGCAATGCTCCATCACATCCGCTCCAGGGTGGGGATGCCCAGCAGGCCGAGGCCCAACCTGAGGGTATCGGCGGTGAGACGGCAGAGGGCCAGACGGGAGCTGCGGGAAGGCTCTTCAGCCTTGAGCACCGGCAGCTGGTCGTAGAAGCGGTTGAACACCTGGCTGAGCTCAAACAGGTAGCTGCAGAGGCGGTTGGGCAGCAGCTCCTCCTCCACCTCGGCGATCACCGCATCGAGCTTGAGCAGCTCGCGCACCAGCGCCCACTCCTGGGGCTCAGTGAATTGCAGCGCCTCAGCCTCGCCGCCAGCAGCCGCACCCGCCACGCCAGCGCCCTCAAGATCACCACCCTTGCGGGAGATTCCGGCGATGCGCACCACCGCATAGAGCAGATAGGGGGCGGTATTTCCCTGTAGGGCCAGCATCCGGTCAAAGCTGAACTGGTAGTTGGTGATCCGGTTCTGGCTGAGGTCGGCGTACTTCACTGCGGCCAGGCCCACGGTGGTGGCCACGTGCTGGATGAAGGCCTCGTCTTCCGTGCGCTCCTCCTCCTGCAGACGGCGGCGCAGGTCGGCTTCGGCACGCTCCACCGCCTCATCGAGCAGATCGCGCAGGCGCACGGTGTCGCCAGCGCGGGTTTTCAGCTTCTTGCCGTCTTCCCCCTGCACCAGGCCGAAGGGCACGTGCTCCAGGCGCCCGCCCTCAGGCACCCAGCCGGCCCGCTGGGCCACCTGGAACACGCCGGCGAAGTGGTTGGCCTGGCCGGCATCGGTCACGTAGATCACGCGGCGGGCGCCATCGCCTTCAGTGCCGAAGCGGTAGCGGATCGCCGCCAGGTCGGTGGTGGCGTAGTTGAAACCGCCGTCGCTCTTCTGCACGATCACCGGCAGCGGCTTGCCGTCTTTGCCGCTCACGCCTTCGAGAAAGACGCAGCGGGCGCCGTCATCCACCACCAAAAGCCCAGCGGCCTCCAGGCCCTTCACCACGCCATCGAGATAGGGGTTGTAGAAGGACTCCCCGCGCTCGCTCAGGCGGATGTCGAGGCGGTCGTAGATCTTCTGGAATTCACGGCGGCTCTGGTCGCAGAGCAGGCCCCAGGCTTTGAGCGACACGGGATCACCGCCCTGCAGCTTCACCACCTCCTCACGCGAGGTGGTCTGGAAGGCTTCATCGGCATCGAAGCGCTGTTTGGCCTGGCGGTAGAACGCCACCAGGTCGCCCAGATCCACCGCATCGGCGGTGTCGAGCGCCTCGGGCGCCACCTGCTTGAGGTGGGTGATCAGCATCCCGAACTGGGTGCCCCAGTCGCCCACGTGGTTGAGCCGCAGCACCGGATGGCCGCGGAACTCCAGCACCCGCGCGAGCGAGTCGCCAATGATCGTGGAGCGCAGATGCCCCACGTGCATCTCCTTGGCGATGTTGGGGCTGGAGAAATCCACCACCACCGGTGCCGGCTCGGAGCCGCTTTCCTCAGCTGCAGAAGGCACGCCTAGGCGCTGATCCCCCAGGCGGGCCTGCACCTCGGCCGCCAGGCATTCGGGCCGCAGGGTGAGGTTGATGAAGCCGGGCCCGGCGATCTGGGGCGCCAGGCACAGCTGGGTGAAGGAGGGATCGGCCTGCAGCTCGGCCACCACCGCTTCAGCGATCTTGCGGGGCGGCTGGCCCAGGGGCTTGGCCAGGGGCAGGGCACCATTGGCCTGGAAATCCCCGAATTCGGGCTTGCTGGCCGGCGCCAGCTGGGGATCGAGGGGCTGACCGGCGGCTTCAGCGGAAGCAGCGGCATCCGGGAAGGCCCGTTGCATCGCCGCTCGCAGCTGGGCGTCCAGGGCGTGG
>CAIOXF010000320.1 GCA_903862155.1 uncultured cyanobacterium
CAAGACATGGTGGCCCGCTACGACCTCACCACGGTCTGCCTGCCGCAACAGCTGGCGCTGGTAGACCACCTCGCGGCGGGTGTCCCTCTCCCCACCCGATAACCCAAGCGATCCAGCCCGTTCCCACCCCGGCACTGTGCGCTAACGGCAGGCGGGCTGTGCTCGATCGGCAGCGATCACCCCCTGGGGGCCTGCAGCCCGGCTGCAATCCATACCGTTCGGAGGCGGGGCGATCCCGTCCGCCGGCATCCCCAGCCGGCGGTGATGGCTCGGGCCCCGCGGTCCGAGCCGGATCCCCCTGGAACGATGCGTGCCCCTTCCCTCGCCAACCTGCTCTACCTCGACGTGCTCGAGATGTATGGCAATTCCCGCCGGGCGGCCGAACTCTGCTTTCTCTCCCAGAGCAGTATCTATCGCTCAGCGATGGCGTTATCGCAGGAACTCGGCTTCAACCTGCACAAGTGCGATGGCGCTTACCAATGCACGCACAACCTGGATGTGCTGGCCAACCTGAGGGAAGCCGCCCAGATGTTGCGGGCCCGCTCCGGTGCCCCCCTGCGCCTCCAGGCCGATTACCGCTCACCGCTGCTGCGCCGTTCGCTCAGCAAAACCCTCTGGCACCTGCCCCAAACCTGGCTGGGCCTGCGCCACTCCCTGCAGCACCTCGATGCCGCCCTGCTCGACCTGCTGATTGTGCGGAGCAGTGAACTCCTGCCCCTGCTGGGTCAACTCCACCAGCCCCTAGCGGTGGGCCAGTGGCGCTACACGCCGCGCCATGCCCTGCTGCCGCTCAACACCGAAACGGTGCAGGTGTATGCCAAGCCCCAGCACCCCCTGCTGGAGCGGTCGGCACTCCAGCCCAAGCATCTGGCGGCCTACCCCTCGCCCGCCCTCTCCGAATCCCAGGTTCCCGGCCTGCGCCAGCGGCTCCAGCCCCATGGGCTCGGCACCACCTTGGTCCGCCGCAAAACCATGCAGCCCGGCTTCTGGGAACACTTCGCCCTTGAGCACCAGATGCTGGTGCCCTCCACCCCCAATGCCATCACCGCCGCCACCAGCCACGCCCCAGGCAGCCTCGAACCGCTCACCTACCCCACCGGCCTCACCGACCACGACGTGCTGGTGGTGCCCCAGGCCCTGCTCGATGAACCGGCCATCCAGCAGGCGATCCAAGTGATCACCGCCGCCTACAACCTGGTGATGCCCAGCCTGCGCTTGCTGGCGGGCCTCAGCCATCGCCAGCTGCGCCCCTCCCCCATCCGCAGCCGCCAGGCCTGACCAGCCCTAGATCTCCCGCAGCGCCTTGGCCTTGTCCTGGAAGCTGCCAAGCAGCAGCTGCAAGTAGCTCACCTTGCGCAACTTGATGTTGGCCGTAAGCGACATCCCCACCTGCAACGGCAGGATCTGGCCGCTCTTGAGCTTGAACTGCTGGGAATTCAACTGCACCGTGGCCGGGAAGCGATAGGTCTGCTTCAGTTCTTCGGGCGGCAACGCATCCGATCCGATGCTGATCAACGTGCCCTGCAGCACCCCGAAATCCGTAGACGGGAACGAATCAATCGAGATATCCGCCGGCCGGCCCACCCGCACGAAGCCAATCTGGGCACTGTCGATCTCCACCTTGGCCTGCAATGCCGAGAACGGCACGATCTTCATCACCGGCTCACTGGTCTGGGCCACAAAACCAGCCCCCTTGGGCTTCAGGTCAAACACCACCCCATCCACAGGCGAGCGCAGATCCTGGTAGCGGATATTCACGGAAAGTTCCGTGAGTCTGCTGCGCAGCTCGGCCAACTCACCCTGCAGCTGCTGCACCGCCTGCTGCAGAATCGCAATCTGGCGCAGCCGCTCCACGCGGGCTTTGGTGAGCTCCCCTTCCACTTCCCGCACCTTATTGCGCTGCTGCAGGTATTGGAGTTCTGGGGTGGCACCGATCTGCTTCAGCGATTCCAAACGCTCCAGAATCTCGTTCTCCAGCTGCAGATTGCGGCGCAGCACCTGCTGCTCCGTGTCGTTCAGGCTCTTGTAACGGCGCAATTCCAGCAGCTTCAACTGCAGCTGCTCCTGCTTGGCCGCGATCCCCTGGCGAATGCTCGCCTGCCGATCCACGGTGGCCTCATTATCCAGGCGCAGCAGGATCTGGCCCTGCTTCACGCGTTGGCCATCTTTCACCATGATTTCATCGAGCACACCCCCCACCGGCATCTGCACGGTCTTCACATCTCCCACGGGCTCCAACTTGCCGGGGGCCACCACCACCTCATCGGTCTTCGCGAGCGCCAGCCAGGCAACCCCCGCCGCACTGGTGCCCAGCAACACCCAGATGATCGTGCGCACCAAAAACCGCGATTGCTGCAGGCCCAGCTCCTCGCGGTTGGTCTGCACCCGGCGCTCCAACGCATTCTGCGCAGCGCGCACCAAAGCAACAGCTGGCTTGAACGAGCGAGACATCAGACCGACTCCTGTTGGCGATAGAGCGCGTAGTAGCGGCTGCGCCGCTCGATCAACGCATCGTGGGTCCCCACCTCAGCGATGGCACCGTCATGCAGCATCACAATCTGATCGGCCCGGCGGATGGTCGACAACCGGTGCGTGATGAAAAACACCGTGCAGTGCTGAAGATTGTCGAGCAGGTTGTCGCACACACGCCGCTCCGTGTCGTAATCGAGGGCGCTGGTGGCTTCATCGAGCACCAGCAGCCTCGGGCGCGACAGCAGGGTGCGGGCCAGGGCTAAACGCTGACGCTGACCACCGGAGAGATTGGCGCCGCGCTCGCCCACATTGGCGCTGTAGCCACCGGGCAGTTCCATGATGAAGTCGTGGGCACAGGCCAGGCGGGCGGCCTCCACGATCGAATCGCTGGTGGCATCGGGATCGGTGAGGGCGATGTTCTCGGCCACCGAACCGGTGAACAGCAGTGGCTCCTGGGGCACGATGCCAATCTGGCGGCGCAGCGAATAGAGCTCCACCTTGTCGATGTCGTAGCCATCGACAAAGATGCGACCACTGCTGGGGGCATAAAGCCGGGAGAGCATCTTGGTGAGGGTGCTCTTGCCACTGCCGCTCTGGCCCACCACCCCCACGAACGTGCCCGCCGGAATCGTGAGGTCGATGTGGTTCAAGGTCAGCGGTCCATTCGGCTGGAAGGAGAAGCACACATCGGCAAAGCGCACCTCGCCGGCAATGGGGGGCAGCGGAATCTTGCCCTTATCGGCCTCATCGGATTCCTCCGGGGTATCCACCACATCGGCCAGGCGCTCGAACGACACCTTGAGTTCCTGGATGTTCTGCCAGATCGAGGAGAGGCGCAGCAGCGGCTGGGTCACATAGCCAGCAATGATCCGGAAGGCGATCAGCTGGCCCAGGCTCATCTCGCCCTTGAGCACCAACGTGGCCCCCACCCAGAGCACCAGCAGCTGGGACAGCTTCTGCAGCACCTGGGAGGTTTCGCTGATCGCCGTGCCCGTGATCGTTTTCTCGAAGGAGCGGGCGATGTAGTTGCTGTACAGGCTCTGCCACTTCCAGCGGCTGATCATCTCCACGTTCTGGGCTTTCACCGTTTGG
>CAIOXF010000321.1 GCA_903862155.1 uncultured cyanobacterium
ATCGACGCCGGCGACTGGCCCGACGACGACAGCTTCACCGTGCCGCGTTGGCAGCGCTCCGCCCCGCCCGAGCGGCGCGAGGCCCCCGGCCGTGCTCTGCCGCGCTCCATGCCGCGTTCGAGTCGCCGCCGCAGCCTCTAGCGCCCGTCCTGCCTAGCGTTGGGGCCTGCGTTCCCTGCGTGTTGATGAGCAGCCTCGTGGTGGTGGGTTTCCCCAAGGTGGCGGAGGCCGAGGAGGTGCGGCGCGAGCTGGTGGATATCCAGCGTGAGCAGTTGATCGCCCTGGAAGATGCGGTTGTTGTGGAGCACGACGCCGAAGGCCAGGTGCATCTGCGTCAGGCCCTGAACCTCACCACCGCTGGTGCCCTCGGCGGCGGTTTCTGGGGCACGCTCGTGGGCCTGCTGTTCCTCAATCCGCTGCTCGGTGCCGCGGTGGGTGCCGGTGTGGGCGCCGCTTCAGGCTCCCTCTCCGACATCGGCATCAACGACGGCTTCATGCGTGAGCTGGGCGAAACCCTGCCCCGCGGCAGTGCAGCGCTCTGTTTGCTGGTGCGCGAAGCCACCCCGGATCGCGTGGTGGAGCGGCTGCGCGCCCATGCACCCCATGCCAAGTTGCTGCGCACCAACCTCAGTCATACCGACGAAGAGCGGCTGCGGGAGCTGCTGGAGACGGCGGCCCGGCAGGCCGAGGCCCTGCGTCTGGCCTGACGCGTCACCTGGAAACTGCAGCCCCGCTGGCGCAGCTCCTGATTCACCGGCGGCACCAGTTCGTCGGGCAGCTCAAGGGCCATGTCCTCCGCCGAGGCGTTCACCCCAGGCGCTCCGGCGAACAGGGTGCTGAGCAGTTCAGCCCACTGGTGAATCAGGGTGCGCTGCTCCGGGCTGGTGATCAGGTTGGCGGGATCGTGATTGTGATGGCCCATGGCACGGCGACAGATGTGGCTGCGGATGGCCCCATGGTGTGAAGAACCGATGGGTGGTCAATCCGTGGATCACAAAACCGCGCAACTCGTTACCGGCTTCATCAAGCGTCATGCGGTGCTCGGCCCCAGCCAGCGCGCGATCGCGGGGGAGAACACTTCCCGGATCACGGTGAGGGGCTGGCCGCCGCGGAAGAAGCGGTAGTGGCGGGCCCAGTAGGGGCCATCGCTGCCGAAGCGCTCCGCCAGCCAGGGGGCATCCACCAGGGCTAGGCCATCCACCTCGCGGAACAGTTCGGCCCGCTCGCTGGTGAGGCTCCGCCAGATCGGCTGGTCGCGCTGGCGGAGGTGCAGTTCGGCCTGGTGCTGGTTCCACCAGCTCTCGGCCCAGGCCAGGGTTTCATCACCACAGCGCAGCCACACCTGGCGCCGTAGGAGCGGATTGGCCAGTTCGGCGATTTCCTCCGGGGGCTGGCCGCCGGCGGGTTGGGCCGGTTCGGGCGCCATGGCGATCACATCGATCTCCACCGGCAGGCCGCTGAGGGTTTGCAGATGGCGGGTGGGGCTGCCATCGCCGAGCAGCAGCAGACGCCAGGGGCTGCTCAGGGCCAGCCCGGGGCCTGGGCTGCTGTTGCCTTCCAGTACGTCGCGGTGCGGGGCCTGCCACAGGGGCTCGGGCGAGGGCTGTAGCCCTGCGGAGGCCTCAGCAACGCTTGAGAAGGTTGCAGCTCCAGCCACCGTCACTGCCTGGGCCCAAGGCCCTCCAGCCTAGAAACCGCTGCTGATGCTCAGGCGGCGCTGCTCGCCGCCGCGCTCGATCACCGCGCTGTCGCCGCTGGCCGACACCAGCCTCCAGCCACTGCCGCCGATGCTTTCGCCCACGCCGGCACTGGTGGAACTGCCGCCCACCTGGAAGATCGCCGAACCGCTGCGGCCCGGCACCTGCACCACGCCCACCAGCTGGGGTGCGGCCCCACCGGAAGATCCACCGCTACTCGGCCTGGAGCTGGCGCTGCCACCACTGGCCAGCGGAGGCGCACTGGTGATCCGCTCGCTCACCGGCACCCGCAGGGGCTCGGCGGTGGGGGCGCCGCTGCTGGGCAGGGTCGCCAGCTCCTGCATCCAGGGCTCGGCCGGTGGTGGTGGCGGCAGCCCATCCGTGGTGGCCGCGTTTGCAGTGGTGTTGGCGGTTTCAGCGGAGGCCCTGGGCGGTGGTTCCGCCGCGGCGGGGCCGAGGTTGCGCAGGCGTTCCAGCAGCAGCAGGTTGCGCTCCTGGCGCAGGGCCTGCTGGCTCTGGCTCCACAGGCCGATCAGCAGCAGGCTCCCCCCTGCGGCGATCAGGCTCGTCACACCCATGGCGGCGAGCATCAGGCTCGGCTGCTCGCCCATCCACGCGGGCCAGTGGGCGCGGGTTTTGCGCGCCCTGGGGGCTGCGGCTGGCTGGGCCGGTGGCTCGGGCGGGCGCTCCAGCACCTCCACCTCGATGGCGCTTTCCGCCTCGAACACCCGGTTGAGGACCTGGTCGGCCTTCAGCTCCCAGTAGGCCCTCGAGGTGGGGATGCCACGCAGCGGGCTCACGGGGCTGGCCTCACGCGGAGAGTCGGCTCAACGTACCGCTCGTGTCCGGGGTTGACGAGCCTTCGGCTGGGGGTGTGGCCCGCCGCGCCTCCAGCTCCAGCCACAGCAGCAGCGCTGTGACATCGGCATGGCTCACCCCGGGGACCCGGGAGGCCTGGCCGAGGGTGAGCGGCTGCACCTGGCTCAGCTTCTCGCGCGCCTCACGCGAGAGGGTGCCGATGGCGCCGTAGTCGATCCCGGTGGGGATCGGCTTGTGCTCTTGGCGCTTCACCTGGTTGATCTGTTGCTGCTGGCGGGCCAGGTAGCCGCTGTATTTGATGTCGATCTCGGCGCCTTCGCGCACGTCCTGGGGCAGGGC
Source organism: uncultured cyanobacterium (assembly GCA_903862155.1). Classification (GTDB taxonomy): domain Bacteria; phylum Cyanobacteriota; class Cyanobacteriia; order PCC-6307; family Cyanobiaceae; genus UBA5018. The sequence continues at coordinate 2,856 of CAIOXF010000321.1, forward strand.
CGGATCGGCCAGGCCGTGGCGCAGCAGATCGGCGCTGTGGAAGCCGGGCCGGCGCAGCAGGTCGGCCAGGGTGATTGAGCCCTTGATTGCGGCGCCGGTTTCGGCCTCCACGGCCGGTGCTGCAGGGTCGCTGGCCTTGAGGCGCACCGTATCGAGCCGGCGCTTTTCGGCTTCGATCGCCTCTTGTTTGGCGGTGTAGATCTGCCAGCGGCGCCCATCGATCAGCCCCAGCTCGCGGCCCAGGGGCGTGAGCCGGCGGTCGGCGTTGTCGCCGCGCAGCACCAGGCGGTATTCGCTGCGGCTGGTGAGCACCCGGTAGGGCTCGCGCAGATCCTTGGTGATCAGGTCGTCGACCATGGTGCCCATGTAGCTGCCTTCCCTGGGGAAGTGCACCGGTTCCTGGCCGCGGATCAGACGCACGGCGTTGAGCCCGGCGATCAGGCCCTGGGCCGCGGCTTCCTCGTAGCCCGTGGTGCCGTTGAGCTGGCCGGCGGAAAACAGCCCGCTCACCCGCTTGGTTTCCAGGCTCGGCTTGAGCTGGGTGGCCGGCAGATAGTCGTAATCCACGGCGTAGGCGGGCCGCAGCATCACGCACTGCTCCAGGCCCGGCAGGGTGCGCAGCAGTTCCAGCTGCAGCCGCTCGGGCAGGCCGGTGGAGAAGCCCTGCACGTAGATCTCGGGGGTGTCGCGGCCTTCCGGCTCCAGGAAGATCTGGTGGCTCTCCTTATCGGCGAAGCGCACGATCTTGTCTTCGATCGAGGGGCAGTAGCGGGGGCCCTTGCTGTCGATGAAGCCGCCGTAGATCGGCGTGAGGTGCAGGTTGCCTTGGATCAGCTGGTGGGTGGCGGCGGTGGTGCGGGTGATGTGGCAGCTCATCTGCTCACCGCTCACCCAGGCCGCCGGATCGAAGGAAAAGAAGCGATCG
>CAIOXF010000322.1 GCA_903862155.1 uncultured cyanobacterium
AGATGATGACCGAGGCTGCGGCCCACCACGGTCCAGCCAATCAGCACCAGCAGGTTGCCGAGGGCAAATGCCCAGGCGCCCGCCAGCCGCGCCCCCGGCCGCGCCATCAGCATCAACTGGAGGATCAGTACCAGCGGACTCACCGCGGCGCCCACCGCCAGCGGCAGTTCCTGGAGCAGCACCTGACTGAGAGTCAACTGAGCGTCATGTGAAAGGGGGCCTTCCAGCCCCCACGAGTCATTTGGGTGATAAGGCTGACTTCACCCCATCTCCCTTAAGAGTGTCAGGCAGCCACAGGGGCGGCTTGACGGGAGAAACGAACGATGTTGTTCGCGTTTACGGGTTCGCTCTTACCGAGCAGGCTTCAGTCACCCTCCTCATACCCCGTCGAAACCATTGCAGCCCCGTGAGTGGAGCTGAGCGGAATCGAACCGCTGTCCGAAGCACCGGTGTGGATCACCTAGTCCGGCCGAAACCGGACTGGTTCATTGTGGCAGCAGCGGGCGAGGACAGCAGGGGTGGGCATCACCGAACCGGACGTGATGGATTGCATCGCCGTGCTGCCGCCGGGGCTGGAAGAGGAAGGGGCCAGGGAGCTGGTGGGATTGGGGGCCCAGGCGGTGCAACCGCTGCGGCGGGCGGCACGCTGCCGGGTGGATCTGGCCACGCTCTACCGGCTGCATCTGCAGGCGCGTTTGCCGTTCCGGATCCTGCGGCAGCTGGGGCGCTTCCCCTGCCGCGGCCGCGACGACCTCTACTGGGGGGTGCAGGAGGCCGCCGACTGGGCGCAGTGGCTGCCGCCGGAGCACACCTTCCGGGTGGATGCCAGCGGCAGTGCGCCGGGACTGAACCACAGCCACTACAGCGCCCTGCAGGTGAAGAACGCGCTGGTCGACTGGCAACGCCGCGAATGGGGCCAGCGCTCGTCGGTGGATCTCGATGATCCCGATCTGGCCTTGCACCTGCATCTGAGCCCGGGCCGACCGGGCCAGACGGCCGAGGCCACCCTGAGCGTGGATGGCAGCGGCGAGAGCCTGCATCGCCGCGGCTACCGGGCCGCCATGGGCCTGGCGCCCCTGAAGGAAAACCTGGCGGCCGGGCTGATCGCGCTCACCGGCTGGGATGGATCGGTGCCCCTGGTGGATCCCCTCTGCGGCAGCGGCACCCTGCTGATTGAGGCCGCCTGCCGGGCGCTCGGGCGCGCACCGGGCCTGGGGCCCACGGGCCCGCGGGCCTTCGCCCTGGAGCGCTGGCCCGATTGCGACCCAGCGCTGTGGGATCAGGAAGTGAAAGCGGCCCGCTCCCTGAGCCAACCTGGACTGACCGATGGGCGTCCGATGGCGCCGATCGTGGGCAACGAGGCCGACCCTGAGGTGCTGGCCCAGGCCCGCAGCAATGCCGCCGCCGCCGGGGTAGCCGAAGCCGTGGAGCTGCGCGGGGGCGACTTCCGCGCGTTCGAGCCCCCACAGGGCCCAGGGGTGCTCGTGTGCAACCCGCCCTACGGCGAGCGGATCGGCGATCGCGACGAACTGGAGGAGCTCTACGCCGATCTGGGCCGGATGGTGAAGGAGCGCTGCGGCGGCTGGCAGCTGTGGCTGCTCAGCGGCAATCCGGAGCTCACCGGCGCCCTGCGGATGAAGGCCAGCCGGCGGATCCCGATCAGCAATGGCGGTATCGACTGCCGCTGGCTGCTCTACGAGATCCGCTGAAGCTCCGGCAACGGACCATACGATTCGCCCTACGTCGCGCCCTCGCAGCCGTGCCTACTGGCCTCGCGCAGATTCCCACCGAGGCCCTGGTGTTGTTCATCGGTGTGTTGTTCCTCGGCACGCTGATCATCAGCCGCTTTTCGATCCGCATCGGCATTCCCGCAATCTTGGGGGTGCTGGTGCTTGGGCTAGCCATCAACATCCATTTTCTGGATGTGAGCCATGAAGACGTGGCGCGCCTCCATGTGTTTGCCCTGGCCCTGCTGCTGTTTTATGCGGGCCTGAAAACAGATCTGGCGGCGATTCGTGGCTTCCTCGCCTACGGCCTGCAACTGGCCATCGGCGGTGTTCTGATCGCCACGCTCACCCTCGGAGGTGCCATCTACTGGCTCACCTCCAGCACAGGCAGAGATTTTTTACCCGGTTTTGAGAATGCAATCCCCCTGGGGGTAGCGATGCTGATCGCCGCCTGTCTGGGCTCCACGGATGCGGGCGCCACACTGAGCGTGCTCGAGCAGGTGAAGCGGCGCGTGCCTGAACGGGTGCGCCACCTGCTGGAGTTCGAATCCTCGGTAAACGATCCCTCGGCGCTGATCATTTATGGGATCTGCATCAGCCTGTTCCGGGCCGCTGGCACCGAAGATCCCCTGCCCACCATGGCGCTCGAGGGGCTGAAAAGCCTGCTGCAGCAGCTCGGCAGCGGCCTGTTCGTGGGCCTGGCCTTCGGTTTTGTGGCGAAGCTGGTGATCGATCGCTTCGTGCTCGATCGCGCCCAGCTGCTGATCGTGGCGATGTCCATTGCCTTTATGGATTACGGCTGCGCTTTCTTTCTGGGGGGCTCGGGATTCGTGGCGGTGTACGTGACCGGGGTAGTGATGACCAACGTGAACTACCGCAAACCTGAGTTCAACCACGAATCGATCCAAGAAGCCTTGGTGCCGTTCAACACCATGACCGAAATCAGCATCTTCCTGCTGTTCGGTCTGCTGGTGAACCCAGCCGATCTACTGCCCTCGCTGCCCGTGGGCGTGGCCACAGCTGCGGTGCTGATGCTGGTGGCCCGGCCGCTCAGCGTGTTCTGTTTCCAAAAGTTTTCGCCGTTCAATCTTCGAGATTCCAGCCTGATTGCCTGGTGCGGCCTGCGCGGCGCCGTGCCCCTGGCTCTGTCGTTTTCCGTGGTTCAGGAGATCCCAAGGCTCAGTGGCGTGCCTCCGGAGTTGGCCGAATCGCTCGCGATGAACGCCCAGAGCATCGTGTTCATCGTGGTGATCCTCAACCTGCTGGTGCAGGGCCTCAGCCTGCCGCCGCTCTGCCGCTGGCTCAACGCCCCAGCAGAGCCCGGGTTGTCTTCGTGAGGCCGGCCATGGTTTCCGGCAGGTAGGGGCCCTTGAGCATCTGGCCGCCCACCCGCAGGAACACACCCGCCACCACCAGATCGATGGCGGCCAGCACCAGCACCGCTTGAGCCCAGCTCCAGCCCAGCCCCTGGTGGAACCCGAGCAGCAGTGCGATTTCCGCCGCGATCAGGGCCAGCAGCAACAGTGCCAGCCCCCCGCTGATCAGCAGGGCTCCACCGATCAGGCGGCGCTTCTCCCGGTCGGCCTCCCGCAGGGCAATGCGCACATGCAGGTCCATCACCGAAGTGAGCAGCCCGCCCAGGCGGCCAGCGGCGGCCCGGGCCACACCGCTGCCGCCCGCAGCGGCGCGATTGCGGTTGTCGTTGTTGGAGGCGGAATCAACCATCGGGCTCAGGCGGAGCGGCGGGCGGAGCTCAGCAGCAGACCCGTGATCAGTCCCACGCCGGCGGCGATCCCCAGGGCCAGCAGCGGCCGCTCCCGCACTGGCTTCTCGATCCGGGGCCGCAGGGTGGCGTCGAGCTCATCCAGCAGCCGCTCGAGCTGGTCTTCCAGGGGCTCGAAGTGATGGGCAATGCGGTGGGTCTGCTCCTCGGCCACCTGCAGCAGCTCCAGCAACTGGCCCTGCACCACCGTGGCGGTGCGCCCGGTTTGGGAGGCGATCACCGCCGCCACCTCATCAAGGCTGCCGCGGGTGGCTTCCAGGGTGTGGCGGGCCACCTCAGGCCACTCCCGCTGAATCGTGGGGATCAGCGTTTCGAAGCGCTCGCGAAAGGCTTCATAGCCGCCATGGGATTGGAGCGGCGGCTCCGTTGCCGGGGCTTCTGGGTTGGCCCCAGGGGCCGGACTCTCCCGCTCGCTCTGCGGATCCATGGGGCCAGCGGTGCCGTTCAGCACCCAAACTAAGGATGGCCTTGAGCTTGCGAAAGGCTCCGCTACATTTCCGCTGCTCGGCGCCTCGGGCCTGTTGGTTCACATCAATCAGGTCGAGCTCACCCATTTCAAGTCGTTCGGGGGATCGATGGCGATCCCGCTCGAACCCGGTTTCACCGTGGTGACCGGCCCGAACGGCTCCGGGAAAAGCAACATTCTCGATGCGGTGCTGTTCTGCCTCGGCCTGGCCAGCAGCCGCGGCATGCGAGCGGAACGCCTGCCTGATTTGATCAACAGCGCCATGCTGCGCGCCGGCAAGGCCGCCGAAACGGTGGTGAGCGTGCGCTTCGACCTGGGCGACTGGCAGCCCGATGAGGCGGAAGCCGGCCTTGAGGCCCCCGAAGAAGGCCCCTGGATCAAGCCCGGCCAACGCACCTGGACAGTGAGCCGCCGGCTGCGGGTGGCCCCCGGTGGCACCTACGCCAGCAGCTTCAGCGCCGATGGCGTGGCCTGCAACTTGCAGCAGCTGCAAACCCAGCTGCGCCGCCTGCGGGTGGATCCCGAGGGCAGCAACGTGGTGATGCAGGGCGACGTGACCCGCATCGTGTCGATGAGCGCCCGCGACCGGCGCGGCATCATCGACGAGTTGGCCGGCGTGGCCCTGTTCGACAGCCGCATCGAGCAGACCCGCGGCAAACTCGAGGAGGTGCAAGAGCGCCAGGAGCGCTGCGCGATCGTGCAGCAGGAGCTGCTGCTGAACCGCCAGAAGCTGGAGCGTGACTGCGCCAAAGCGCGCACCTATCAGGATCTGCGCCAGCGCCACCACACGGGCCGGCTACAGGAGCAGGTGCTGGCCTTCGAGGCCGCCGAAACCCACCTGCGCGAACTGGAGCGTCGCCAGGCCACCCTCGGCCGCCAGCAGGAGGAGCAGCGCACCGCCATCGCCAGCGAGGAGGAGCAGCTTCAGGCAGCAGCCAAGGAGCTCGAGGCCCTGCAGGCCGAGGTGAAGGCGCTCGGGGAAGACCAGCTCTTGGCGGTGCAGGCCGAGCTGGCAGGGCTGGAGGCCAGCGGCCGCGAACTGGCCCGCCAGGCCGAGAAGCACCAGAGCGCAGCCGAAGCCCTGCAGCGCCAGCGCCAGGAGCTGGCCACCAACCAAACCGAGTTGCGCCGCCAGCAGCAGGAGCTCAAGGCTGCCGGCGACGACGCGGCCCTGGAGCAGGCCGAGGCCGCCTGCCGCGATGCCGAGGCGGCCGTGGAACTCTCCCGTCGCCGCCTCGGCGAGGTAGCCGGCCGCAGCGGCAGCTGGCTGGAGGAACAACGCCAGCGCAGCCACCAGCGCCAGCAACTGGGCGAAACCCTCTCGCCGCTCCAAGCCGAACTGCAGCAACTGGGCGAGCGGCTGCGCCAGAACATCCAGCGCCAGAGCGAACTCAGCGCCGAGCAACAAGGCGAGGCCCAGGCCGGTCAGAGCGCCACCGAGCAACTGCAGGGCGCGGAACGGGAATGGCAGCAGCTGCTGGATGGGCTCCAGCAGAACCAGCGCCAACTGCAGGAGCTGGCCGAAGCCCTGGGGCTGCAGCAGCGCACCCGCAGCCGGCTGGAGCAGGAGCAGGCCCAACTGGAACGGGACATCGCCAGGCTCGACAGCCGCCGCGAAACCCTTCAGGAAAGCCGTGGCACCGGTGCCCTGCGGGTGCTGCTGGAGGCGGGCATGGAAGGGATCCATGGCCCGGTGGCCCAGCTGGGCGAGGTGGAGGAGCGCTACCGAGTGGCGCTGGAGGTGGCCGCCGGCGGTCGCCTCGGCCAGGTGGTGGTCGACGACGACCGCATCGCCGCCAAGGCGATCGAGCTGCTCAAGCAGCGCCGGGCCGGCCGGCTCACCTTCCTTCCGCTCAACAAGATCCGCGGCGGGGGCGGCAGTTCCAGCGGCGCAGCGGCCCTACAGCGCGGCGGTGGGCCCGGGGGCTCAGGCGCAGCCGGCCTCGTGGGCAAGGCGGTGGATCTGGTGCGGCACGAGCCGGTGTACGCCGAGGTGTTCCGCTACGTGTTCGGCGACACCCTGGTGTTCGCCGACCTGGGCAGCGCCCGCCGGGAGCTGGGCCGCTGCCGCGCCGTGACCCTCGATGGCGAACTGCTGGAGAAGAGCGGCGCCATGACCGGCGGCAGCCTGCAGCAGCGCGGCAGCCAGTTGAGCTTCGGCAGTGCCCAAGACGGCGATGAGGCCGAGCCCCTACGGCGCCGGCTGCTGGAGCTGGGCGAAAGCCTCGTGGCCTGCCGCCGCACGGAATCGGAGCTCACCCAGAAGCTGGAAGTCCTACGGCCCGAACTGCAGCGCCAACAGCAGCGCCAGGCCGCCCTGGAGGCCGAACGCAGCGCCGCCCAGCGGGCCCTGGCCCCCCAGCAACAGCGCCAGCAGCAGCTCCATGAGCGCCTCACCCAGCTAGCCGCTGCCATCGAAGGCGACAGCAATCGGCAACAAGAGCTGGAAACCCTGATCACCCCGCTACAGCAGCAACTGGCCGCCGTGGAATCGGCCGAGGCCAATGCCGAAGCCTCTGGGGATGCCGCTCGCTGGCAGGGGCTCCAGCAGGAGCTGGAGGCGGCCGATGCCGCCCTGGCCAGCGCCCGCCAGCAACGCGACTCCCTGCTGGCCGCCCGGCGCGAACGGGCCCTGGCGGCCGAGCGGGTGGCCAGCCAGCTCCAGGCCCTCA
>CAIOXF010000323.1 GCA_903862155.1 uncultured cyanobacterium
CACCGCCCGCTCCACCCGAAGGCGGAACGGCCGCTCTGCTGGCTCCATCACATGGAGCTGTTCAATCCCGTGGTCGGCAATCCAGCCTTCAAGCGCTGGCGTGAAGCTCTCCGCCTCCACGTAGTCCACCGCCCAGCCAGCGGCGCGTAGATCGGCAGCGAAATGGCGCATGGCGCTCCACACCAGCACCAACTTCTGGCGGTGATAGGCACGCCAGCCGAGCACGGAGCTGCTCTCGATCAGCAGCACCCGGGCCTGGCCAGGGGTGTGGGCCGCGAGGGCGCTCTGGGCCTGGTGCAGCTGGTCGCCCAGCACCCAAATGCCCGCGGTAGGAGACGTTGGCATCGCTAGGCCGGGGGTTCGCCGGCCAGGCGGCAGGCCCGCCGCGCCACAGCCCCCGCGTAGCCCCGCTCCACCTGGCCCACCCGAGGACTGATCACCCCGTCGCGGCAATCCACCACCACCCGTTCGTGGTGGCCCATCTGGTCGTTGATGCGCAGGCGCAGCTGCCAGTGGTGTTTGGCGCTGCGGCTGATCTCATCGCCGCACACCGGCCCCACGCACAGGCCCGGTGCAGCCAGGGCCGGGAGCACCAAAGCTGGTGGCACCAGAGCCAGCAGGGCCAGCAGCACAGCCGCGAGGATCCGGATCAACCGGCCAGCTCCAGGGAGCGTTCATTGTCTGCTTCGGCCAGCACCGGCTCGGCCAGCTCCTCAGGGGGTGCCTCCAGGGCATCGGGGTGGAAGTACTCCCACACCACCTTCGCCAACCCTGGCCCCATCCCCGGGGCTTTGGCCAGGGTTTCGGGGCTGGCCAGCTGGATCGCATCGATCGAGCGGAAGTGGGCCAGCAGCTCCTTGATCCGCTTCGGTCCCAGGCCAGGGATATCGGAGAGGCGAGAGCGTTTCATCCGCTCACCGCGCTGCTGCCGGTGGAAGCTCACGGCAAAGCGGTGGGCCTCATCCCGCAGGCGGCGCAGCAACTGCACCCCCAGCTGTTCGGGCTCACTCTCGAGCGGCTCCTGAGCCCCCGGCACAAACACCTCCTCGCGCTGCTTGGCCAGGGAGCACACCACCAGATCCTCATCGAGGTTCAGCTCCCGTAGGGCCTCCATCACGGCCGAGAGCTGGCCCTTACCCCCATCGATCATCACTACATCGGGCCAGTCGTTCAGTCCCTCGGTATGCAGGGCAGAGCCGGCATTGCGGCGCAGCTCCCGGATGTCGGCGCCGGCGGCCTTGGCCTGGGCCCAGCGCCGGAAACGGCGCCGCATGATCTCGGCCATGGCCATGAAGTCGTCGGAATGGCCGGCTCGGATCGAGCTGCTCTGGATCTTGTATTTGCGGTAATGCTGCTTGGCCGGCAGGCCGTCGATGAACACCACCTGGGAGGCCACCGCATCGCTCCCCTGGATGTGGCTGATGTCGTAGCCCTCGATCCGGCGCGGTGCGGCCGGCAGCTCCAGCAACTGGGCCAGGTCTTCGGTGGCCAGGAGGTTCTGTTCACTGGCGCGCTGGGCCCGCTGCAGCTCGTAGCTGGCGTTGCGCACCACCAGCTCGATCAGATCGGCCTTCTGCTGGCGCTGGGGCACGGCGATCTTCACCTTGCGGCCGCGCAACTCACTGAGCCACTCCTCGATCAGCTCCTGCTGGGGCAGGGGGTGCTGCACCAGGAGCTCCGGCGGAATCTCCACCGGCTCCACCTGGCTGTAGTGCTCCTCGATCACGGTCTGCAGGATCCGGCCGAGGGCCTCGCGCCGCTCCGGTGAGGGCGGCAGCTCACCGCCGGCCCCCTCCTCGGCCGCAGGCGTTCCCACGGCATCAGCTGTGTAACCGAGGCGGCCCACCAACTTTCCGGCGCGCATCTGGAACATCTGCACGGCGGCCACCCGCTCGTCAGCCGCCAGGGCGATCACATCGCGGCTCACGGAGCTGTCGCCGATGCTCATCTTCTGATCGGCGGTGAGGGTGCCGATGCCCTGGAGCTGATCACGCACCCGGGCGGCGCTCTCGAAATCAAGGCGCTCGGCGTAGTTCTCCATCTGCTCGATGAGCAGGCTGATCAACTCCTCATTGCGCCCCTGGAACACCATCGCCACCTGGCGCAGGGTGCGGTGATAGTCGTCGGAGGTGATCTTTTCCTGGCACACCCCGGGGCAACGCCCGATGTCGAAGTTGAGACAAGTGCGGTCGCGGTAGAGGGGCTGGGGGCGCTGGCGCAGCGGAAACACCCGCTTCACGAGGCCAAGCGTGCGGCGCAGGAGGCCCACATCCACGTAGGGGCCGTAGAAGCGATCCAGAGGCGAGCGGAAGCGACGCCGGCGGGTGATGAAAATGCGCGGGTAGGCCTCGCTCCAGGTGATGCAGAGGTAGGGATATTTCTTGTCGTCTTTCAGCAGCACGTTGAAGTGCGGCTGGTGGTTCTTGATCAGGTTGGCCTCGAGCGCCAGGGCCTCGGCTTCGCTGTCGGTAACGATGAACTCGATCTCGCACACCTGCCGCACCATCAGGGCGATGCGGGGCGAATGGCCGTGGCCGCTGCCGCACTGGAAGTAGCTGCGCACGCGGTTGCGCAGCACCTTGGCCTTGCCGATGTAAAGGATCCGGTCCTCGCCATCGCGCATCAAATAGCAGCCCGGCTCGGAGGGCACCTCCTTGAGCCGGGCCTTGAGGCGGTCGGGTTGCTGGATCAGCGGCAGGGACGCCGCAGGGGAGGCAGGCAAGGGGCGGTTGGCCTCAGCCGCCGTAGTTCCAGCCGGTGCTGCTCAGCTCCAGGGCCGCACCATCGCGGTGCAGCACGGCGCTCTTCACCTCACCCACAAACACGGTGTGATCGCCGGCGGCCACATGGCCCACCACGGTGCACTCCACACCGCCAAGCGCGTCATCGAGGATCGGCAGGCCCAGCTCGCCGAGCTTGAAGGGCGCGGCTTCAAAGCGGCCGCCCACACCCTCCTGGGGCTTGAAGAACACCGCCGCCAAGTCCTTCTGATCGGCTGAGAGCACGTTCAGCGAGAACTTGCCCGTGCGCTGGATCATGCCGTTGCTGGTGCTGTCGGCCCGCACGGCCATCACCACCAGGGGCGGCTCGAACGAGCCCTGGGTCACCCAGCTGGCGGTGAAACCGTTCACCACCTCGCCCTCGGCCACACCGCAGATGAACAGCCCGTGGGGGATCTTGCGCAGCAGGGTTTTCTTGGCGTCGAGATCCAGGGCCATCGGCGAAATCAAGCAATGGGCGAACTCTAGGAACGCCGCCCGCCCGCCCTGGGGGCGGCCCATAGGCTGAGCGCCATGCGTGCCCTCTACCCCGGCTCCTTCGATCCCCTCACCCTGGGGCACCTCGATCTGATCGAGCGCAGCGCCCGGCTGTTTGATGCTGTGGTAGTGGCGGTGCTGCAGAACCCCAACAAAACCGCCGCCTTCCCCCTGGAGCAGCGGCTGGAGCAGATCCACCAGGCCACAGCCCACCTGGAGGGCGTGACCGTGGGCAGTTTCGGCGGTCTCACCGTGGACTACGCCAAAACCTGCGGAGCCGGCGTAATTCTGAGGGGGTTGCGGGCACTGAGCGACTTTGAGTTCGAGCTGCAGATCGCCCACACGAACAAAAGCCTGGCGCCCCAGGTGGAAACGCTGTTTCTGGCCACGGCCGTGCACCACAGCTTTTTGAGCAGCTCAGTGGTGAAGGAGGTGGCCCGCTTCGGTGGGGATGTGCGCCACATGGTGCCGCCAGGTGTGGCCAGCGACCTGGCCAGGCTCTTTAATCGAGACGCTTCCGCGAGCAGCGCCGGCTCCGCCCATGGCTGAACCCACCATCACCGTGCTTGAGCAGCTCGACCAGCTCGAGGAGATCGTGCTGGAAGGCAGCCGCATCCCCTTCAGTGGCGGGCGCCTGGTGAACGAGCAGGACGCCGTGGAGGTGATGGATGCCCTGCGCGACGCCCTGCCGCCCCAGCTCTCCCAGGCGGTGGAGCTGATCCGCCAGAGGGATGAGTTCATTGCCCAGGCCCGCTCGCAGGCCGACGAGATCGTGGCCCAGGGGCGCCAGCAGCGGGAGCAACTGATCAATGCCGCCTCAATCCGCCAGGAAGCGGAGCGCCAGGTAGCCGAGATGCGGGAGCAGGCGCGCCAGCAGTGCGAGCAGTTGCTGCTCCAGGCCCGCCAACAGGCAGCCCAGGCCGAACAGGAGCAGCAGAGCCGCCTGGCCCAGATGGAACAGCAGTTTGCGGCCCGGAGGCAGCAGCTGGAACAGGAAGCGGCCGAGCGCAACCGCCAGCTCCTGGAGCAGCACGAGCGCAACCGCCAGCAGGCCATGGCCGAGCTGGAGCAGATCCGCCAGGAGGGGCTGCGGGTGCAGCGCGACAGCCAGGCCGAGGCCGAGCGGCTGCAGAACGACGCTCTGCAGTTCCGTCAGCAGACCCAACAGCAGTGCGACGCGCTGGTGGCCCGCAGCCGCCAGGAGGCTGCCACGATCCAGGACGGTGCCAACCACTACGCCGAACAGGTGCTGGGCGAGCTCGAAGGCCGACTGCAGGAACTGAGCCAGGTGGTGCTGGGCGGGCGCCAGGAACTGGGCCGGCTGATGGCTGCCCAGATCACCGCCGCCGACCGTCAGCGCCAGGCCGCGACACCAGAACGGGAGGCCACCAAGCCCGCCAGCCGCAGCCGCCGGGTGGCCAACCGCCTGCGGGAAGTGGCCGAACGGCTCAGCTGAGATTTACCGCGCAGCCGGTTTACAGCTGGCCCGTGGCGCAGAGCTGGGTGTTGAGCACCAGGCGCAGCACGGCACCGATGGTGCCGTTGGGGGAGCCGGCCCCATTGCTGATGGCGCTCACGTAGCGGGGGCCATCGCTGGTTTCCAGCAACCCACTGATCGAGCGCACGCCGGTGAGGGTGCCGGTTTTGGCATAGAGACGGCCCTCAATCGGGGTGCCGATATACAGGTTGCGCAGGGTGCCGCGCCGGCCCGCCACCGCCATTGATGCCAGGTACTGGTTGGCGTAGGGATGCTGGTTCATGCGCAGCAGCAAGGCCGCCAGGAAGCGACTGGTGACGCGATTGGCCCGGTCGAGACCGCTGCCATCCGCCACATTCACACCGGCCATCGGCAGGCCCTGCTCGCTCAGCCAGCGATAGGCCAGAGCCCGGGCCTGCTGCAGATCCCAGGTGCCTGCCCCCTGACGCAGCAGCACTTCAGCGGTGAAGTTGTGGCTTTCGGTGTTGGCCAGGCTGAGCAGGTTGTGCATCGGGGCCGATGGCTCCTGGTGCACCAGCACGGCATCACCGGGCAGGGGGCTGCGTGCCGACACCAAGGTGAGCTGGGCCTGGCCGCCCTGCTGCACCAGCGCCTTGTTCAGCAGGGTGCGCAGCCGGGAGGGGGGATTGGGCACCGCCGACTGGATCGCATTGCTGGTGAGGGCCAGCCGGGTGATCGGGGCGCCATAGGCGTAGAAGCGGTCGTCGGGATGCCAGCCAGCAGGCCACCAGGCCTGGGCGGGCTCCTCGGCCAGCTGCAGCCGCACCAGCGACGGTTGCCCATCGGTGGAGGTGCTGGCCAGGGCCAGCTGGGCAAACCGCTTCAGCTGGGGCAGGGCCAGATCCGGATCGCCCTCACCAGTGAGGCGAAAGCTGCCGTCAGCCAGGCGCCACAGCTGGGTGTTGAGCCGGTAGTCGGGGCCGAGGCGATCGAGGGCAAAGGCCGTGCTCACCAGCTTCTGGTTCGACGCCGGCACCCGGGGCCGCTGGCCATTCAGGTCGGCCAGGAGGTGACCCTGGGCATCGGCCACCGTGATGCTCCACAGAGAGGCTTCACCGCCCACCGCCGCCTGGACGCGCTGCTGCAGGGCTTGACAGCTCACCTGGCTTTGCAACACCGGCAGCCCAACGGGCGGCGGGGATGGGGGGAGGGCCGCCAGGGGTGCCGGCTCCAGGCGTTGCTCCATCAGGGCCGGCCGGCTCTGGGCCTGCGCCGTGACCGGCAATCCAGCGATCAGGGAGAGCAGGGCCAGTCCGGAAGCAACGCGTCGCATCGGATCAGCTCCCCACCTGGAGGCCGGTCACCGTGCCGTTGACCCGGAAGTTCTGGCCCTCCAGCTCCACCGGGGCTCCCACCTTGAGGTTCTGGTTGCCGAACACCACGCCGCCGCCGGTCTTGCGCCCCTGGCCGCTCAGCACGAAGCGAGCATCGAGGGTGCTGAAAATCTGCTGGTTGGGGTCGGCAGCGGTCACCACCGTGCCGTTGGGCTGCACCGCCACCAGCCGGCGCTGCAACGGCAGCACCTCCTTGATGCCCACCGAACCGTGGGGCTGGTTACGAATCACGATCGCCACCTTCCCGTCTTCCCGTGCACCGGCGATCAGGGCAGCGGGATCGGCGGCCGGGATGCCGCGCACATCCACCATCACGGTGACCGGCACCATGCTGCCGGTGGCTTTGGCAATCGTGCCGCTGAGCTTCGGGCTCCAGATCACCCCACCGGCTGCCAAGAGCACTGCGGCGGCGGCACCGAGGTCCACGAGGCTCCACGGGCGCTTGAGCGGGGAGCTGCCGGGCTGAAGCGCCATCGAGGTCTGGAGGCTCGAGGCAGTGTACGGAGACTCACCAGGCAGGGCCAGCTCTGGCGGCTGGCCGGTGGCTCAGTTGCGCAGGCCTTCGATGAAGGCGTCGATGGCCTTCAGGTTGCCCCTCAGGCCCACCCCTGCTGCGCCAGCCAGGGCCTGGGCCTGGAGTTCGCCATCGGGCTTCTGCTCAAAGGTGGCCGCCAGCCGGAAGCCATCGGGATCATCGCGGTAGAGCTCCCAGGGCTCGGGATGGGCCCGGCGCAGGGCGCCGCCATCCACGGGTTGCACCGCGTAGGCCACCTGCCACTGGGAGAGGAAGCCACGGCGGCGCTCCCGGGCCACGCTGCCGATCCCCACCGCCGCATCCTCCAAGCGCCCGTTGAGCATCACGATCGGTCCGCGGTGGTTGCCGCAGATGTGTTCAAACTCGGCGTAATCTGCCGGCGACGGGGCCACCGCCAGGATCAACCCCTCGCTCTGGCTGCCCTCGGGCTGACGCAGCAGCACGCCGAAGTCGAGGGTGCGTTCAGCCAGGTCGGCCCCATCACGGCGGGCCAGGGCGGCGGCGCCAGCATCGGGAAACAGCAGCCGCGGCTCCAAACCCGCCTCCACCAGAGCCCGGGTGAGGCGCAGAGCCACCGGCAACACCCGCAGCCCCTCAAAGCGCCACTCCACGCTCCAGCGCCCGTTGGCATCGGCGGCGAGGGCGGAGCGAAGCGCCTCAAGCGCTTGGGCTTCGGCAGCGCGCAGATCGGCCGGAAGCATGGGCGGGATTCGGATGGGGCCGACCCTACGGTTCGTGGCTCTCCACCCGGCGAATGGCCCGCTGGATCAGCTCCGGCACCGATGCCAGATCGGCCGCATGGAGCCAGGGGCCGAGGCTGAGCCGCAGCCCACTGGCTGCTTCCGCGTCCGGATAGCCCAGGGCCAGCAGCACCGGGCTGGCACTGGAGCCGCTGCTGCTGCAGGCCGAGCCGCTGCTTGCAG